>NZ_JAUBPS010000012.1:0-107332 GCF_036700865.1 Microcoleus sp. S13C4 | reverse complement strand
TTGAGTTGACTTGTACCGCCTGCATTGGTGGTGACACTGGCAGAGTTGACGGCATTAAAGGTAGTTGTACCTGTACTATTGGCGGTGATATTTCCTAATGCTGTTGTAGTGCCGATCGCGCCTGTAAATGTAACGTTACCTGCACCTGCATTTATTAATAAACTTTCAGTGTTTGCTGTAGTGCCGTTGAGGGTTCTATTAAAGGCGACATTACCGCTGCTGGTGGTTCCTGATGTTGTTAAGGTAATACTTGATTGAGTGAGGATAACGGGTGATGGGAAAGTAATATTGCCACCGCTACCTGCTGTGGCTGAGGCATCAATATCGCCGCTAATTGTCGTATTGTTTGTACCAGGATTGAAGGTGATCTGGCCAGCAGTGCTGCTGCTAGAAGTTGAAGTGGTATTAGACTCAAGAAAGCCTGTTGTAATTCCTCCTGGCGCAGTTAAGGCGATCGCTCCTCCATTTCCTGAAGTGGAAGTGGCATCCACATTATTTCCAGGAGTAGTGTCGATCGCGCCTGTTCCTCCGGCAGTGAGGGTGATGTTACCTCCCGTACCTGCACCTGATGAAGAATTCATACGACCAGTAGTAATATTACCACCAGCAGTTGAAATGGCGATCGCTCCTCCATTTCCTGAAGTGGAAAAAGATCGCAGATCTCCAGCAGTGGTGTCAATCGCACTTGTTCCTCCGGCAGTGATGTTAATATTCCCTCCCGTACCTGCAGAAAAGGAATGGGAAGACAGACTACGAGTGGAAATGTTACCGCCAGAAGTTGAAAGTGCGATCGCTCCTGCATTTCCTGAAGCAAAAGTACCTAAATCTCCAGCAGTAGTGTTTATTGCGCCTGTTCCTCCGGCGACAGAAAGGGTGATATTCCCTCCTGTAACTGCACCTCCTAAAGGATTGACAGAATAAACATCGCTAGTGGAAATGTTACCACCGACGGTTGAAAGGTTGATATCTCCCCCTTTTCCTAAAATATTATAGGACGTGAGATATCCAGCGGTGGTGTTGATGGAACCTGTACCTCCGGTGACAGAGAGGGTAATATTTCCTCCATTAACTGCAACTGCACCACCCGAAACAGTGGAAATTAGATTACCAGTAGTAATGTTGCCACCAGAAGTGGAAAGAGCGATCGCTCCTCCATTTCCCGAAGTGGAACGGGAAGATAAATCTCCACCAGTGGTGTTGATCGCGCCGATTCCTCCGGTAGTGAGGGTGATGTTACCTCCCGTACCTGCACCTGATGAAAAAGAACTTAGGGAACCAGTAGTAATATTACCACCAGTAGTTGAGAAGGCGATCGCTCCTCCATTTCCTGAAGGCGAACTTGCATCTCCACCACCGTTGATCGAGCCTGTTCCTCCAGTTATAGAAATGGTAATGTTACCTCCCGTACCTGCACCAATAGAACTGGAATCAGGATAAGCAGTAATGTTTCCACCCGCAGTTGAGAGAGTGATATTACCTCCATTACCTCCAGTGGAAGCCAGAGTGCCAGCAGTAATGTTGCCACCAGCAGTGGAGAGGGCGATCGCTCCTGCATTCGTACCCGGAGCTATTATTGAAGCCGTCAATATGTATCCAGCACTGGTGTTTATATCATTGGTACTGGTGAGAGAAAGATTTCCGCCGCTAGTGTGCAGGAAGGCATTGACTGATATTGCATTACTAGCATTCAATGTGATCGCCCCATTTCCATCAGTGCCAATAAGATCATTGATAGTAATATTGTTATCGGCAGTCAGCGTCAGAGAGTTGTTACTATTATTCCAGACAACAGGAGCATTAACTGTAATGTCTCCTGCACTGGTAGAACCCGATGCAGTAGAAATCGTAACATTGCTTGCTGCCAGTTGCGTTTGCAGCGTTCCGTTATTAATCGTAGAAGTGGGGCCGGCGGGTGCAAATACTCCGAGTGTGAAAGTGCCACCGGCATCAGGGTTGCCATCGATAGTGATGTCTGTTGGATCTAGCAATAGCGTCCCTGCAATCCCAAAAGGCGATCGCAAATCAACTAATCCTTGAAAATCCAGCGATTGCTTTCCAGACACTTCCGCAAAGCCGCCATTACCAGAAAACAAGCCACCTCTCGCCGTAATATTGCCATTAAAACGAGTAGTTTCATCAGCCCAAACTATAACTCGCCCGCCATTCCCATTACTAACAGCATCAGCATTAATCGTCGAGTCGCTGCTGACAAAAGTCCGCAAAGCATTGGGCACAGTCCCCAAACCCTGATAATCTCCGCCAATCAGTACATTACCGCCGCCGTTAATCCCAGAAGCATCTATCTTGCCTGCAATAACTCCTACTTTGTCGCCTAAAATATTTACAGTACCGCCAGTGTTGCCAGAGACGTTGAGACTGCCGGATGCGATCGCAGTTCCCGCAGTTACCGGCACAGCAGCATTCCCTGTTAACACAACTTCCCCATTGGGATTTACCGTCAAACCCGTTGCCTGTGCCACACCTTTTCCAGTCAGCAACTCCGGCAAAGATAACACTGGTTGCGTCCAAGTGTTTGGCAGCGAACTTTGATTTGCTGTGGGCTGAATATCCAAGCTCAATAAATTTCCAGCTTGACTGATCCGCACCAAATTGTTACCCGGTACGGCGCTGATGAGAATATTGCCGCTAGGCGCATTTAGCTGACCAGTATTGACAACCGTACCTCCTACCAAACTTAAACTTTGACCTGGTGTCACCGTCAGATTGCCTGCATTAACAATGCTTCCCCCTGGCACATTTGTAAACGCAAAACTATTGGGCATCCCAATTAAAGTGGCCCAATTGTTATTGCCGATCGCACTAAACCACTGATTGTTTCCAAAACCAATCCCTGTCGCCGTAGTAGCATTAAAAGATCCAGGCACGTTCAGACTGGCATTCGGTCCGAAAATCATGCCGGCAGGATTCATCAAAAATAGATTGGAATTGCCCCCCGTAACTTGAATTAAGCCATTTATTAAAGAAGGATTACCCCCAGTAATCCTTCCCAAAATATTTTGAATATTGGGATTAGTCAGAAAGTTCGCCGTTTGACCTTCGCTGAGGCCAAACTGAGTAAAACTGTGAAAAAGATTAGCCTTATCTCCGCTGACAGAACCCCCGGAAATGTCGTAGCGGTTGCCGTTGGGAGTAACAACTGTGTTAGTGCCGTCTGGTGCCGGGGCGATGGGTTGCGCGTTGGCCGAACCCGCCGCTGCACTCACCCAGGCAACCATGAATAACCAGCCGAGCAAATGTAGTCTGTTGGGTGTCATTGTGTTTAAAACTTGTGCTTAAAGTGCGATCGTATTTATCTATCCTATTGTTACTCCTAAAAAATCTTCATGTCAATAGGCAGCCCTATTTTTGATTCCTGAATAATTAGGAGGGGAAGCTAAATGAAATGTATGTATTTATAAGTAGGTAATGGCACAAAACCATAGGATATTTTAGGGGAAAGCGTGAGGATTACGAGATATCAGCGAGTAAATAAATGTTCTCACCCGTCCTCCCCCATTTAATGTTTATTTGTAACCACCTACTTAGCGGTTTTGAGTTAAGTGAAGTACAGATATGGGGTAGGGACAGGGTAATGCTGTGTCCATCATGTATTCAGGTGCGGGGCGAGCGATGAAACTTGGTTTCTTGTTTCCACTTTCACTGCTTCCATGAAGCAATTACCTTAAAAAACCGGGTTAATGCGTCCGGAAGTGTTGGTGAAAATATGGCGCGGAATGCGAGGGTTAGGGGTTTAAAAAACTCGGAATGTTAGTCAAAATTACGTAGGTATCGATCGCCTATTCTCCCGCTTGCTTTTAGTGGCAAAAAACTCGCTCAAATCCCTAATCGCGACCGCTACCCTCTTCTGCACCGGGCGAGCAGCTTGCAGCCCGCTTTGAGTGCCAACTGGGCGAACTGCCTAACTTTTATCAGAAACTTTATAAGTTTTAGATTATCTTTACCAAAACTTCACAAAACCTGAGTAAAATTTTTATGTATTTTTGTTGAAAGCCAATATTTGCAAGCCTTGCACTCAGCCTTAGACAGTGACCGAAACGAAGTAAATGTAGTAGGTTGGAACTATAGACAGGGTGAAAATATTGCTGTTACAGATTAAACTGTGGCAATCTGGTGTCAGTGAAAACTCTGAGAAGAAGCACTCATTTACTCCCAAACACCCTTAAGTGAGATATGTATGTAGATTCACTGGTGTGGAGCCTCTTCTTTAGGTTTGACGATCGTCCTAAATATCGCAGGCTCGCGATCGTCGATTCGCGTCACGGCAACACGGCATTTTGCGCCTTACTACGTAACAATACTGGAGGAATCAGGGTTATGACTACTTTAATGCTAGTCAAAAAAACATCTTTTACAGTCGCCAGCTTGGCAACCACAATGTTGCTCAGCATCTGCACGCCCGTCAGAGCTTTCATGTTTGGCACTGCCGGCATCCAGTTCGATGAAGATACCAATATAAACTTTACCTTCGACCAATCTCACAGCCCTTACCAGTCCAGCTTGTGGGTGGCCCAAGCTCAGTCAGGAAACAATGGCTACACCAACATCACCAACCTGTTTAACGAGACTAAACCCTCAGATAACGGCTCGGCCAACAACTGGGAAGCAACGTTCGGCAACGCAGTCACCTCCGAAAACGGCTCCATCACCCAAACCTTCAGATTTTTGAAGGCTCAAACTTATGCCCTGCTGCTGTGGAGTGACACAGGTACCGGCAAGCCTTTGGAGCAATACGTATCGTCGAGTACCTTCATGAACAGCCCCCAATGGTGGGCCGCCGGCACCCAGTTCCGAAGAGATGAATGTCTGGTGGCGGGATGTCAGCTTGCTGTGTTTGGTAACTTTAGGCTCGACAACAACTCCAGCGACTCATTTGCAAACATCAATGGCGGTAAAGGCCCAGAGCAATTTTCATCCCTCACAATCGCCGAACTGGCTAAGGGCACAAAAATCTCCTTCGACGATGCCAAACCAAAAACCGGGCTTGACTTCAAAGACTTCACCGTGTCGGCTCAGTCAGTCCCCAAACCAGTCCCCGGACCAGTCCCCGGACCAGTCCCCGAACCAGTCCCCGAACCAGTCCCCCAACCAGTTCCCCAACCAGTCCCCGAACCAGTTCCCCAACCAGTTCCCCAACCAGTCCCCGAACCAGTCCCCGAACCAGTCCCCGAACCAGTCACAGTGTTCGGGACTATGATGGGGCTTGGGGCTTTGGCTGCAGCTCGCAGGAAAAAAAAGCGAGGGCAGCAACGATAAAAAAGACTCTTAACCAGCCCCATACAAATCTAAATAGTGCGTCTGTTCAGTGGTAATCTGAGGAATAGCATTTCTAAATGTTAAGACTTTTTCCATAACGGGAAAAATAGCATCCTAACAAAGGCACTATTCATGGTATCCACCGCAACAAAAACCAACGTAGGCTACATCACCCAAATCATTGGGCCGGTTGTAGACGTAAAATTCCCAGGCGGCAAACTGCCCCAAATCTATAACGCTCTCACGATTTCCGGCAAAAACGAAGCAGGTCAAGAGATTGCCGTTACCTGCGAAGTTCAGCAACTGCTCGGAGACAGCCAAGTGCGCGCCGTTTCCATGAGTACCACCGACGGCTTGGTGCGTGGCATGGAAGTAGTAGATACCGGGGAAGCGATCCAAGTTCCCGTCGGAATCCCAACTCTCGGCCGGATTTTTAACGTCATCGGTCAACCCGTAGACAACCTCGGCCCGGTCAATACTTCCGAAAGTATGCCCATCCACCGCAACCCGCCGGCTTTCACCGAACTGGAAACCAAGCCTTCGGTGTTTGAAACTGGGATCAAGGTGATTGACCTGCTGGCGCCCTACCGTCGCGGCGGCAAAATCGGTTTGTTCGGCGGCGCAGGCGTCGGCAAAACCGTGATTATGATGGAACTCGTGAACAACATCGCCAAGGCTCACGGCGGCGTGTCCGTGTTCGGTGGTGTGGGCGAGCGCACCCGCGAAGGTAATGACCTCTACAAAGAAATGATCGAGTCGGGGGTTATTAACGAAGAAGACCGCAGCAAGTCAAAAATTGCTCTGGTTTACGGTCAAATGAACGAGCCACCTGGTGCTCGGATGCGCGTGGGCCTGTCGGCTCTGGCGATGGCCGAATACTTCCGCGATGTCAGCAAGCAAGACGTGCTGCTGTTCATTGACAATATCTTCCGGTTTGTGCAAGCGGGTTCTGAGGTATCGGCTCTGTTGGGTCGGATGCCTTCTGCTGTGGGATATCAGCCGACTCTCGGTACAGACATGGGCGACTTGCAAGAACGGATTACTTCGACTACCGAAGGTTCGATTACTTCGGTTCAAGCTGTGTACGTACCTGCGGATGACTTGACTGACCCCGCACCTGCTACGACTTTTGCTCACTTGGACGCTACAACTGTGTTGTCTCGCGGTTTGGCTGCGAAGGGGATTTATCCTGCGGTTGACCCGCTGGATTCTACGTCTACGATGTTGCAAGTTAGCGTTGTCGGCGAAGAGCACTATGGTGTTGCTCGTCAGGTGCAGTCTACTCTGCAACGCTATAAGGAATTGCAAGACATTATTGCAATTTTGGGCTTGGACGAGCTGTCGGAAGATGACCGCTTGACCGTTTCTCGCGCTCGCAAAATTGAACGGTTCTTGTCTCAACCGTTCTTTGTGGCCGAAGTGTTCACCGGTTCCCCCGGCAAGTATGTCAAGCTGGCAGATACCATTAAGGGCTTCCAGATGATTCTCGCTGGTGAACTTGATGAGTTACCAGAACAAGCTTTCTATTTGGTGGGCGATATCAACGAGGCGATCGCCAAAGCTGAAAAAATGAAAGCTGACGCCAAGTAATTTTAGTCATTAGTTAGTAGTCAGTAGTCAGTAGTCAGTCGTTATTAGTTATTTGTTATTGGTAACAACTGACAACTGACAACTGATAACTGACAACTGATAACTGACAACTGACAACTGACAACCGACAACTGACAATTTATGACATTAACTGTGCGCGTAGTGGCCCCAGACAAAACTGTTTGGGATTCTAATGCTGAAGAAGTAATTCTGCCGAGCACCACAGGCCAACTGGGTATCTTGAGCGGTCACGCTCCAATGTTGACGGCTTTGGATACCGGAGTGATGCGCGTCCGTCCTGGCAAGGAATGGGTGTCTATTGCTCTGATGGGTGGCTTTGCAGAAATCCAAGAAAACAAAGTTACTATTCTTGTCAACGGCGCTGAAAAAGGCGAAACCATTGATAAAGAAGCTGCTCGTACTGCTTACACCGAAGCAGAAGCTCGTTTGGAAAAGGCTACTAGCGGCACTTTGCAAGAGCAAATTCAAGCTAAGCAAGCAATCAAACGCGCGAGAGCTCGTTTCCAAGCTGCCGGTGGCACGCTTTAGCTCTAATGCTAGGGACATAGTGCTTTTGTAGTAGGGACACAACAATGTTGTGTCCCTGCTGTTTTTCTCGGGTGGTGTCCCTAATGTTTTGCTAAACTCCGGCCTCGGACAATAGAGATTGCATTGTTTCCCAAGATAACCCCTGCTGAAGATAGCGGGGGTTATTTGGATTGTAGGGGCTCTCTACGCGATCGACACTGACAATTTTTGCTTCCTCCGGCAAAACAGGAACCTCTGGATCGAAAGCGGTCGAGCGCGTCAGGGAGCTAGAAAAGCCTTTAAAAATAGCAATTTCATCGAATTCGCCGTCAATTTGGGCCTTGACGATTAAAACTTCGTGCGATCGTTTTACCGTGTATTGTTCCAAGCGACGAGCAATAGAGTCAGCCATAGCAAATCTCACTTTCCTGAAATCTGCTACAATATAGCTTAATTTTGTGGCTAGTTTCAGCGACAGATAGCTAATTTTTTATTTTTAATTCGACCTTTCTTAAAAGCAGGAAGTAAGCGGACATAATATCAATCCTGTAAAAAACATTTGCAACATTTTCATCCGGCAAAACCTACTTTTTCGATATTTTATGAGCCACAGAAAGACTAGGTTTCAATTATCGTTGTCCCGTCAAATTTTTATTGAACGGCGTTTGGCTTGGGATATACGCTGCTATTTATGCTAGTTTTTTGCTTGAGAGTAGCTCTGGTAAGTTGCCACTCCCAGCTAATAAATAACTGTTGACGCGGCGGTAATTCTAGTTAGTGACTCAATTTTATAGCGTTTGGGCGATCGAGAAAAATATATGTGCCGATTTGTCGAGCGAGTCAGAGTAAAAGGCAAAAAATCTGCCGTGTCTGTGTTTAAAATTTATGGTGCAGAAACAGAACAAAGCATTGAACTAAAACAGGAAACTGCTACTGAATTTCAACGAAGTCGGGAGCTTTATTTTGAGCAAAGTTTTATTAAAGCGCCAAAAATCTTCAATAAAATTTGCGAAAGACATCCTCAAGAGAAGTTAGCAGCAATGTACTGCAAGCGCTCTCTGAAGAATCGAATGTATGGAGTGGCAGAAGGATGGTCGGGGATAGAAGCTTTGGATGAAAAGTAGTAAAAGTAGCATTAAGCTGAGGGCAGAAATTTTTATGTGTTTATCCAGTTTTTTGTACCTGACCTCAGTCATAATACATTCAGGCTGAAGCATTCGACCCCAAAATTGGGAGTTTTCCTGAAAGATACGCCGTCGAGTGAGCTGCTTTTGAGTTCAAACTCGAATATACTGCGGAAAGGTATGCGAGAAATAAACTCAGTTTCTCTGAAAAATCTCAGGTTGGACAGGGATTCACGAAGAAACCAAGAATTAGGCTTTCCTTGCGTAAGTTTTGTGTAAGTACAAAATGGTTGAGAATGCTTACCAGCGGTCAATCTTCGCTCCGAGTATTAACTGTGTCTTTCAAGCTAAATTAATGTTATGTCCACTCTTTCTCTCAAGCGCTTGGTGGCCAAACTTTTAGGAAAAGCGACGATCCAAACTGTACTCATAGTTCCGTTTGTATTGCAAGTATTTGCAGCGGTGGGTATTGTGGGATACTTATCATTTAGGAACTCTCAAAGAGCAGTGAATGACCTTGCCGATCAGTTGATGGGGGAGGTGAGCAATCGGATAGAGCAAAATTTGAGAACTTATCTGCAAACTCCGCACCAAATCAATCAAAGCAAGCTAGATGCAGTTAAACTGGGTTTTGTGAACATGAAAGACTTGTCAGCTTGGGAAAAGTATCTGTGGCGACAAGTGCAATTATATCCTTATATCAATTTTACGTCGATCGCCAATCAAGATGGAGAATATCGCACCGGCGAAAAGATGTCTAACGGCACTTTATTGATTAACGCATCGGGCCCATCTACAGGTTTTGATTTTTATTCTTACAATACTAATGATAGGGGCGATCGCACGACAGTAGTAGCGTCCTTCAAAAACTTCGACATCCGACAGCACCCTTCCTACACCTATGCGGCTCTAGAAGCCAAACCAACTTGGAGTTCAGTTTATATATCCTTACTAGAACCCACATTGATCATCAGCGCGCTGCAACCAGTTTACAACACCCAGAAACAGCTAGAAGGAGTATTAATTGCTGCTTTGCGTCTCGACAGTATCGGTCAATTTTTAAACAGCCTCAAAATAGGCAAATCCGGTCAAACTTTTATTATTGAAAGAAACGGCACCCTGCTGGCAACTTCCACACCCGAAAAACCTTTCCGCACCCAAAACGGTAAAAAAGAACTGTTTAAAGTGACAGAAAGCAGCGATCCAGTAACGCAAACTACAGCTAAATATTTAGAAATTCACTTTCACAACTTGCGCCAAATTACCAAAGCGCAGTCAATAAATTTTGAGATAAAAGGCCAGCAGCAATTTTTAAAAGTCCTGCCATTCCAAGACGGCAAAGGTTTAGATTTGCTAATTGTTGTCGTCGTTCCCGAAGCCGACTTTATGGAACAAATCCATGCCGGCAACCGAACTACAGTGTTACTATGTCTGGCAGCTTTAGGCATGGCAACTGTGCTAGGAATCCTCACTTCTGGCTGGATTATCAAACCTATTTTAAAATTAAAAGATGCAGCAATAGCTTTGTCTGAAGGACAATTTGACAAAACTGTAAAGCTCGATCGCTCCGACGAGTTGGGCGTACTTGCCGCTGCTTTTAACAGCATGGCAACACAACTGCAAACATCTTTTACTGCCTTAGAAACTAAAAATACCGAGTTGCAGCGACTAGACAAACTAAAAGACGAATTCTTAGCCAATACTTCCCACGAACTCCGCACTCCCCTCAATGGTATTATTGGGATTGCAGAATCTTTAATAGACGGTGCTACTGGACAACTGCCCGATTCAACAAATTTTAACTTAGCTTTGATTTCCTCATCGGGCAAAAGATTATCTTCTTTAATTAACGATCTTCTGGACTTTTCTCAGCTCAAACACAAAACTATAGAACTCCAAATTAAGTCCGTCGGTATTCGAGAAATAGTGTCGGTAATTCTCACTTTGTCTCAGCCATTAGTAGGCAAAAAAAACTTGCAATTGATTAACTCAGTCACTCTGGGATTGCCGTCAATAGCAGCCGACGAGAATCGCTTGCAGCAAATACTTTACAACTTAATCGGCAATGCGATTAAATTTACCGAAGGTGGCACAATTGAAATTTCAGCAGAATTGGTAATGGGCAATGCACAATCACCTCCTAACTCTCAATTAGCCATTACTGTATCTGACACTGGTATTGGCATCCCGGAAGATAAATTAGAGCGAGTTTTTGAATCCTTTGAACAAGCTGACGGTTCCACTGCTAGAGAATATGGGGGAACGGGTTTAGGGTTAACTGTTGCCAAGCAATTAGTGGAATTACACGGAGGTAAAATTTGGGTATCTTCAACTGTAGGCGTCGGTTCCCAATTCACCTTTACTTTGCCCGTATCTGAGAGTCAGCCGGAATTTAGCAGCAGACAGCCGGGTTTAACCGAAGAATCTTGCATTTTAATCACTCCTGAATTTCCCCCCAAATCATCTATAATAAATTCTCCGGTATTCGCTAATAGCGAGTCGCTAGAAAGTGAAAAAATAAAAATTTTAGTAGTTGATGATGAGCCGATTAATATTCATGTCATTATCAACAGTCTTTCTCTAGAAAACTACGAGATAACTCAAGCGAGCAACGGCTTGGAAGCTTTAAATTTAATTAAATCAGGATTTAAGCCCGACTTAATTTTACTCGACGTAATGATGCCGCAGATGACTGGTTATGAAGTGTGTCGAGAAGTTCGCAAAAAATACTCGCCTTTAGAAATGCCGATTCTGATGCTGACGGCTAAAAATCAAACTAATGACTTGGTAGAAGCTTTTAACTTAGAAGCAAATGATTATGTAACTAAACCTTTTATCAAAAAGGAATTGTTGGCGAGAATTAATACGCAAATTCGCCTAGCAAAACTGAATGCAGCCTACGGCAGGTTTGTGCCACACGATTTTCTAAACTTGCTGGAAAAGCCAAGTATTATTGAAGTAAAACTAGGCGAAAATCAGGAAAGAAATATGACGGTGCTGTTTGCGGATATTCGCTCGTTTACGGCGCTTTCGGAAAATATGACACCGCCTGAAAATTTCGCATTTATTAACACTTACTTGGGAAGGGTTAGCCCTGCAATTAGGAAAAATAACGGGTTTATTGACAAATACATTGGGGATGCAGTCATGGCACTGTTTCCTACATCTCCATCTGATGGCGTGCGAGCAGCAATTGATATGCAAAAAGAAGTGAATATTTATAACCAGCAGCGGGAAAAAAATGGTTTGTGTCCGATCGCGATCGGCGTCGGTTTGCACGCGGGCAATTTGATGTTGGGTACAATTGGCGAGCGAGAACGGATGGAAAGTACCGTGATTGCTGATGCGGTGAATCTCGCCTCTCGTTTGGAAGGATTGACTAAGGTTTACGGCTCGGGAATTCTAGTTAGCGGTGCAATTATTGATCGCCTAGACGATCCAGAAAAATATAAGTACAGATTTGTCGATCGAGTAACGGTGAAAGGAAAGACAAATGCTGTGTCGGTGTTTGAAATTTACGATACAGAAACAGAGCAGAGCATTGTACTCAAGCAGCAAACTGCGGAAATTTTTCAAGAAGCTCTCAATTTTTACTACGAGCAAAAATTTGTTGCCGCCCAAAAAGTATTTCAGAATATTTTACAAATCAATCCAGACGATAGGGTAGCCATGCTGTATTTCAAACGAGCTCGCAAGTATCGAATGTACGGAGCGCCCGATGGGTGGTGTGGGGTGGAAACTTCGACGGAGAAATAGGGCGCGCACTGCACGCCCTACTCTCTTTAAAAGATGGTTGCACAAACTTTAAAATATAGTTGTACAAACGCCCAATTTATTCCAAGTTTTAGAACCGACAATGCCATCAGCAACGATTTTTTGTTGCTTTTGAAAATTGATGACTGCTTGTTCGGTTTTCGGACCGAATCCTCCATCAGTATTTACGGAAAATCCGTTGGCGTGCAAGAGCCGCGGAAGGTAGCGAACGTCCTCATTTTGGGTGACGCCATCGTTGCGTTTGAGTAGGGGAAAATAACGACAGGAAGGTATTTCCATGTGAATTGCGTTTGTGGTTTGCATGGTTTGATTCTCCATTGGTTGTTTGCAAGTTGTTTAAAAGCAGGGCAGCACAGAAAAGATGTTAATTAATAGTCCTGAATGCACTTTGGACGGGCAGAAACGAGGTTTCGGCTTCGCTCTACCATCAGATTTTTTAGCGTTTCTGGGGGAGTAAAGGAAGTATTGCTGTGAAAAAACCCAGTTTCTTGCTACCCGTGTGCCTAGGATTAGTTAACTTGGATTTAACATCCGGGTTCACCTGTATAACAAGCGCCTAATAGACTCCAAGTTTGAGAACCGACAATGCCATCAACACCAATCTTATTGTCCTTTTGAAATTTGATGACTGCTTGTTCGGTTTTTGGGCCGAAGAATCCATCAGTTGCGACGGGATATCCCTTTTTAACTAAGGATTGTTGGAGATAGCGCACGTTTTGATTGGCAGTGGTACTATTATTTCGTTGCAGTGTGGGCAGTGAAGAGCAAAGAGGCAATTGAGCGTAAATTGAATTTGTGGTTTGCATGGTTTGATTGGGGATTAGTGGTTGGCAAGCCGTTTGAACTTGCTATTCCCCAGTTGTAACTGTGGGGGGAAGTGCTTTAACAGTCGCTTTTTATAGTGACGCTTTTCTGGGGTAACTCAGATGAGTGACAGCCCGCTATAAAATCCCTTGTGTACAAAGTAATTGTCAAAGGCAAACAGCAGCGAATTTCCATTTTTTATCAACTTTTAGCATCTTTGCCACCAGCCCCACACCATAAGTAAGTCGGCGCATAAAAACGACCCTATGTAAACGAGGGCCAAGTCTCCACAGGCTCTCTACTGGCGGACTTAAACCTGTTTACATAGTGTTACATTATGCGGTTAAATTCCGTCTACCTACTTACCTGTACGACTGTTGGTGTCGGGATGGATAGGCTGATTGACGTAGAGAAAGCGAGTCAATCAATCGTGTCACGGTGCAATCGCTCCACTCTTGTATAAGCTGAGTAATAGTTTTTTATTTAGAGGCGGTAAAATACTGTATTTAAAGCTAGTTAACCATTTGAGCGAAAAGGGCGATCGGGAAAATGGGTCAGGGGTTGGGACTTTAACTTAGAAGTGATATCGTAGTATCGGTAGATAGTAGATTTCCGGCTGTCAAACAACTTGAGAATTGAATCAATGACAATTTCTGTAACGCTCGGGTTAAAGTCGGAAATAAAGTCGTCAGCGTCGAGATTTTGTAGAAAAAATTCCTTAGCTCGATCGCACTGATAGCGCATTTCGTCAAAGCCAACAATTTTGACCACAAACGTTGTTAACGGCGAGTTCTCCAAATCGGTTTTAGAAGTGCTTTTAGCCCGCCCATTTTCTAATAAATTTAATACTTCCGCTTCTAAACCAATTTTAGGTTGATAAGGTTTTTCTAGCTGTGGGAAAAAGCTTTCCAGGCGTACGCAGTTAGGAGATTGATCCGGAATTCCTCCCATCATCATCGCCAGAGAAACATCGATTCCCAAACCCGAAGAAAGAGCTTCTAGCAGGGCTAGAGCAGGCAGTTTGCACCCCAAATAAAGCTTGGCAATTTCGAGATTGGACTTAGCAGTAGTTTCCCAGCGCTGATACGTGCGATCGTCTGGATATCCCTCAAACTGCCGGAAAATCATCTCTGGCTTGAGATAATTCAGAAAACCTTCCATCTTCACCACAGCAACTCGGTAGTCGCGAATCGTGTAAAAACCGCAGCAGATGAGATTGTGATTGGTTTCCGGCAGTAAATTCCAGGTATTTGCCAAAAAATGGGCTGAACTATGGTGAGCAAAACTCATCACATCCCGGTTAGAAATTCGCACAGCTTTTTTGACCGTTTCCCGTATTTCCTCATCAGTCAAACTGAGGTTAAATCGGCTATTTATTGCTTGCAAGCGGTCATAAAGGCGCTGGCTTACTGTTACTCCGGACTCGGGGGCGCGAAACGGAATTGTTGCTTCAATGCAGCCTGCTATTTGAAGCAATTGCTCGCGTTTGAGAAAGGGTTCTAAAGCTTTTGCTGCTACGACAGCGCTGAGAAATTCGTTTTGTCCGGCGAAAGGATTGAGGACTTCGCCCGGTACAAAATTGAATACCAGCATTACCATCTCGAAGGTAGCATCCGCAGACAGTTCAGATTTATCTCGAATTTGTAGTTGTTTGTTAACCTCTTTTGCAACAGGAGTGATGTAGTAGCTGACGTTAAAGTTAATGCTGCGATCGACTTGCACGTAGACGGTATCGTGAAATAAAGCTGCCAAAACCTCGATCGCGTCTTCATCTCCCCCCACCTCAAAAATATGTTCGGGAGTGTGAAAAAACCGCCATGGCCCCATCATCGGCTGAACAATCAGTTCGGCAATCCGAGCGACTTCACTTGGTTCGACTTTTGCTTCCAGGCGATCGAGGGCCCAAATTAGCCTTTCTAAGCACTGTAAGTAGGCTTGTTTGCTATCCATCACAGTCTTTCCCAGTAACATTGCTGTCAGTCGATTTTGGATTTTAGATTTTAGATTTTAGATTTACTCCACAGATGAATCTGGAAGCTTCTACTTTAGTCTAAAATTTTTAGATCCCTACGACTGGAGTCGGCGGCTTGTATCCGTTTTTGGGCAACTTCACGTCATCTACCCTGCTGTTAGCTTAATTTTTCCCTAGATGCGCCCCGGCTTTTTTTGTTGGGGATTTTTGAGTTTTTTGTTGAAGACATTCGCTGCCATTTAGGAGGGAAATACTAACTTAAACTAAACTTAATTTCCGGTAGCTGACCTCCCCTGTTTTCCTAGTCTAATTAGCACAAAATATGACAAGTAAATTACATAGATTGCTAAACCTATCAGACCCAACAATCCCAAAAATTGAGGGTTTGCCGCAGGGTGAAACATTTGTTTGTACAGCCAAGGTGGATCTAACCAAACGCGGCAAAAAGGTTCATCAATTACCTGAATTTGAGATTTAAAGGCACAGCTTAAGAAGGGAAGTTGAGCTAGTGCGCCCAAACCGCTGTAAACAGTAATCGCCCACCGCCAAGCTGTAAAAGCCAGTTTCAGGGGCGACTGCGGTCGATCGGCAATTTCTTCGTTTAAATCTTCCCAAAACCACAGACTAGCGGGAATTAAGGCCCTCCCAATCACCGACGATACAAAACTCACAGGCAGCGCAGCCATCATCAGGTAAAGTGTAATTGCCAGCAAACTCGCCACTCGCCAATAAATAATCGACAAACGGACGATCGCCTCAGCTTTTGCCACAACAGCCCAAATCAGCACTACCAGCGGGATCGAAATTGTTAATAACACAGACAACCGGTAATCCATCCAGACTAGCGGTTGAAACCAAGGCCCGGTGGCTGCCAATAAAAGACTCAACATCTTTGGGAAAATATACTCACTTATTTGTCACAAATTTTACTACAAAAATGCTAAAAAATAGCAGCAACCAGAACAGGGTCTTAATGTTTTAGTTGCTGCTATTTTTTCTAAGGTACTTGGTGCGCTTTGAAGGGTACTTGAGACACGATAGACGGCAATACGCTTGAGTTAAAACTGTTTATTCCTCGAATCTCGCCTTCCCATCCCCCGAACCAAGGCGCACCAGAGCAAATTATTGTCCCCCTTGGTTCGGGGAGTGGGGAGAAGCTGGCTGATTTTAACCGTATTGGGATAGAGGGCAAATCTCGCCATTATTTCAAGGCTCAACCCCAAAAATAAAATTCTCCCGCGCCAAAAGTTAGATTTCGGCGCGGGAGGGAAGGCATAGAGCTAAATGGCTCGTTTATTCCTCGTAGATGCGGCACTCAGCAGCGTCAGGATTGTCGTCGCAAAATTTTTCAAAAGAATTCTTAGGTTTGACTTGCTTTTGGTGGGAAGCTTCTGCTTGCAGTTCTTCAACTGCGTCCCACGCCGCCGCGCATTCCCCGGAAGTGGCGCCCTTGAGGTCACAGACGGTACGAGCGCTTTCTAGTTCTTCTTCAATTTGTTCTTGGATGTTGCTTGCGGGTGTTGTTGTCATAAAGCTTGTTGGTATGAATGTGTAGGAGAATATGGTTGTCCCCGACCTATTTCTAGGTAATGTTAGCACGCCCCTTTGTTTAGTGAGCTTGTTCGGCTAACGGCACGTCCTTAACCCAAATAAAGATGTTTAACCGTTAACGACAGACCAAGGGACTAGCTAAGCATCCGCTTGGTGTCATCACTCAAAAAACGTAGACCTCTAAAGTCTTAGGCTGGTCAACTGTGGTTTAAGTCTTAGGCTCGAAGCGAGCGTGTCTTTAGACCTGGGTCGTTGACCTTATTAAGTAAGAAAGGTTTTCTTTTTGGATGTTAGTTTGGGTTGGATGTGCTGTTTCGGTCTGGCGACCCCAGCTAATAATAGCTTGAGATGCGCTGCTGTTGGAGCAGGCCAGATAGAAACCATCCATAACTGCGATCACAGCCCCTCTCTACTTCCTGCTTTACCCTACCCCGTTGGCGGGGGAAGAGTCCAGAGGCATCAATGTAGGTCGGGCTGACCTTACTTTTGATGAAAACATTACACGAGGTTGGTGTGTCAAACTGTATTGAGCTTTATCTTTTAAGATTTAACTGAACACGGCATTTAACACTAAACAGATTAATGGGACAGTCATGTTAACTTATGTTAACACAAGAAGGGCAATCGAGGGGGAATCGATCGCCCAATAATACCGTCCCCCCAGTGGCCAGTTCCGGTTAGCCTAATGTATAGAGATAGTTTTATAGAGAAATTTGCCTTATGTACACCCAAAACCAAATGCAATGGGTCAGCGCTTTATCAACCCGTCCCTCATTGGAATCAGCGCTCAAAGAAGTTATAGAACAAGCCGATCGCGACCTAGAAGGCCCGGCTGATTTAGCGCTGATATTTATCTCGTCTGCCTTTGCCAGCGAGTATTCTCGGCTGATGCCCTTACTCCGAGAACTGCTGCCAGTGCCCGCGATTCTGGGCTGCGGTGGGGGAGGAGTCATCGGCACGAACCGGGGCGGCCTCACCGAAGAAGTCGAGGGATCTCCCGCAGTCAGCCTCAGTCTGGCGCGCTTGCCGGGAGTAAATGTCAGAACTTTTCACGTCGGTGCAGAAGAACTGCCGGACTTAGACAGTCCCCCGGATACTTGGGTGGATCTCTTGGGCGTGCCGGCCCAGGAAGAACCGCAGTTCATCATCTTGGCCGACCCCTTTTCCGCAAAAATTAACGATTTGCTCCAAGGGCTAGATTATGCCTATCCGGGCGCGGCAAAGGTAGGGGGACTCGCCGGGGGGGACGGTGCGGGCAGGGGCGCGGCGCTGTTTTGCGACTATCAGCTTTACCGAGAAGGGACGGTTGGCGTAGCTTTGAGTGGCAATATAGTTTTGGAAACGATCGTAGCTCAAGGCTGTAGGCCGATCGGGCATCCTTATCGGGTGACGGAAGGAGAGCGCAATATTTTGCTGAAACTCGAAGAACAAACCGACGATACCGGCAGCGGGGGCATCGAGCGATCGCCCTTAGAGGCTTTGCGAGAGTTAGTTCAAACTTTGAGCGAAGAAGACCGAGAATTAGCTCAGCACTCGTTATTTGTAGGCTTAGTCAGCGATGAATTCAAGCTGACATTAGAGCCTGGAGATTTTTTAATCCGCAATCTGTTGGGAGTAGATCCGAAAGTGGGGGCAATTGCGATCGGCGATCGAGTCCGTCCCGGACAGCGCATCCAATTTCACCTGCGGGACGCGCGCACCTCCGCAGAAGACCTAGAAATGCTGCTCGATCGCTATCAGCGGGCTGCCGAGTACAGCGGTACATCTAGTGCCGGCGCATTGATGTTCTCTTGTCTGGGGCGCGGTGAAGGGCTTTACGGCCAGTCGAACTTTGACTCCCGACTGTTTGGCCGATACCTCAAAAACATCCCCCTGAGCGGCTTTTTCTGCAACGGCGAAATCGGCCCCGTCGGCGGCAGCACGTTTCTGCACGGCTACACCTCGGTATTCGGGATTTGCCGCCAAAATTCATAATTTGTGAACTGTTGAGTGTTGAGTGTTGACTGATGACTGTTAACTGTTAACAATTGAAGATCTAAAATCTAAAATCTAAAATCTAAAATCTAAAATCGATCGACTGATGACCAATAAATAAAAGCGGCAGTCGCCTGCCGCTTTTACTTGTGAGTAGATATTTGGGAACCTTAGAAACTAAAGGTTGTACGCAGGAGTCCGACCCAGATATCGTCGTTTCTGTTGTTGTGTTCGGGATTCAAAATCACGTAAACGCCCGGTGTCACCGAAATAAAGTCATTGACTTGGAAGCGATAGAAACCCTCTAAGTGATAAGAGGTGTTGCGATTTCTGGCGACATCGCTCTCGGTAACTTTTGGCGGTACACCGAAGACAAAACCGAGGAGGTTGCCTTGCCGGCCAAAATCTGCCAGGGCCAAAGTGAGAGCACCATTCTGGATGGTAGCGTCATTGCCGCCCCCCCGCAGTTGCTCAGCCTTCGTATAACCGTACCAACCGCCAATCTGAAAGCGACTGCTGGGTTTGAAGTTAACTTGCACGCCATAGTTATCTGCTTGAGTGGGTGCTTGACCGAAGGGCCGGTTAGCCAAAGAACTGCCGGTGCCGCCCATGATGCCAACATCGCCTGCGCGATTGTATTTGTGGGTGTAAGTGAAGGCCAAATCAAACGGTTTGCTAAAAAAGCCGATCTGACCCAGAGCGCTGAAAGAACCGTCGGCAACGCCCCTGCCGTTTGCGGGGTTGGGAGCATCGCCGTCGCCGGCAAGATAGCCCCCAGTAGCTCGGAGGGGGCCCAAGTTGAAAGTCACACCTGCGCCAGCTCCCTGCGGCCCGCGGAATACGGCCGGGTTACGAACTCCAAATCTGGAAATTGCACCAGTACCCGTAGAGTTAAAGGGTGTTACCGTGTCTGCAATTTCATCCAGGTCAAGTCCTTTAGGACCGACAAAGACTGTAGCGGCACCGACCGGGAAACGATAGTACACCTCGTCTAGCGAGAATTGGCTGTTATCACCCCCATCAAAGGCTAGGCGAGCCATGTTAGTACCCGTAGCGGTTGCTGCTGAGTAGTTGGCGACGTTGTTTGCTTGCAAGCGGGTTCTGAGCAAGTCTCGACCGGTGAAGCTGGTCAATAAGTTCAAGCGCACCCGGTAGCCGAAGTTGGTGACAGTTTTGTCGTCCTCAAGGCTGAAACCATCTCCGCTGAAGGTGTCGCTAACGGCAAAAACGGCTTCTCCAGCCAATTTGGTGGTGGTGGAGAACTGGTTGGCTTCGAGTTCTGCGGTGCGAGCTTCTAGGCCGTCTACTCGTCCGCGTAGGGTAGCGAGTTCGGCTGCAAATTCTTCTTGCAGGCGTTGCACGATGGCTAAGTCATCTTTGGTAACCAAGTTACCTGTTGACCCAATGAGTTTGGTTATGTTGTCTAAGCAAGCGTTGACGCCGGCTGCAAATTCGTAGCGAGTCAGGGCGCGGTTGCCGCGGTAGGTGCCGTCGGGATAACCTACGATACAACTGTAGCGTTCGACTAGCGATTGCAGGGCTTGGAATGCCCAATCTGTCGGTCGCACGTCAGAGAGCTGAGAGACAGATGTCACCTGGGACATGGTTCCGGATGGTTGAGCCGGAAGCGCTTGGGGAGCCACAGGGACGATCGGGCCGCCCATTCCCGCGGGCGCTGTCTGAGCAATTTCTACCTTAGTAGCTGGGGTAGTTGCGGGGGTGCTGGCGACTGCTGGCGCTTCAATTTTCCCAGCAGCAACTTCTGTCTGGCTGCTTTGCACTGCCAAGTCTGATGCTTGGGGCGAGGGTGCGGCTGTGTCCGCAGCCGCCAGGGGTTCAGTGGCTGTCGCTGTGCTGGCGGGAGCGCTTGGGGCTGCTGACTCGATGTCGCTCCCTGTGGTTGGCTGTGCTGCTGCGCTGGTGTCTGGTTCAATTGATGCCAGTTTTTCAGCGTCTGCGGAGTTGGCGACCGGGGTTGGGGCCGCTTCGTCGCTGCTGTTTAAAGCCAGCTTTTCTGGTGCAGCAGGAGCTGCTGCAACTGGTTCTGCAACTATTTCTGCAATTTTTGACTCAGATGACTGAGTTGTAGCTAGCTGGTTGGCTTCAGCGGTTGCTGGAGCTTCTGCTGCGATCGCAGCGACACTGATGACTGATGGTAGCCCCAGAATTGCCGGGGATACTAGGAGTAAATTCCACAAAGTTCTATTCATTTTCCTCACACCTTCACACTCTATTCAACTCGAGCAGCAATTCCCAACTGCTAATTTTTGTGTTTGCTTGCCTGTTGACAATAACTGCCAAAATAGAACCTATCCATAACTGTTGATTCACAGTAGGCGTGTCTACTTCTGCTTGAACGTAGCGGGCTGGGCCCTTGTACCGCCCAGGCATCAATTCAGGTCAAGCCCACATTACCTTACGGTTGATTATACCATCACCTGCTAATTTCATCTCTCGATCGCCAGATTTGCTTGAGTTGCTCTGCAGGTGATCGACCACTGGTTCTACGGGTTCGACCACAATCTCCCTCTAACTGATAACTGCCCCGAGTCCTCGGGTACGCCCGACTTAACAGACAGTTATAGGTAGGATTGTGGCTGCTTGTCGCATCCCTTATACAGCTTTATATCCTATAATGTCAAGCTTTTTAACCTAACTTTAAACGTCGCGACCCGGCAGGGGCTATTTTCCCGCCAAGAGTGGGGAAGTGAGACTTAAAGGCTGGTTGATTGACCCGATCCAAACCAAAGTTCCGGCTTGACCAATTTTGGTTTTTTGATGCCCGCTGCCGTCTAGACTTGCCAGGACGATCGCCGTTTTTGAGACTAACCGTCGGCTGGTTTAATTTCCCGGTATTTTAACACAACTTTTTTGTTGTTAGAGTGCGACTGCAACTGGTGGTGCTGCACTCGCTGTTGGCCCAGGGAAAGCTCACTTGCTTGATAGACCAACTATGCTCAAGATTGCTAGCGGTTTTAACGATGTTTTTGCCTACGGACGATCGCTGGAGTTTAGTGCTAAGCTGGCGAAAATGCAGAACTCAAAAATAGAGCTGCGGTCAGAACAAAAAACCCAAAGGCTGTGGGTGGGCAAGTTAGTAAAATAGTGAGGGTTTATGGAAGATTTTGGTATTATTATTGCCTGCTGCGACCAGGATTATCTGTTTGCTAAGGGTTGCTGTGCTAGCATCCGATATTTCCTGGGAGATGTGCCGATTTGTCTGTTGATTGACGGTACGTTTTCTGTGAGTGCTTTGGAAAAGTCCTACGGAGTGCGAGTGATCGATCGCACAACCGTTTCTAAAGAGGTTCTCAGGAAAAGAAGTTTTGGTTGGGGAAAAACTAAAATGATTGCTTTCTGGGAAAGTCCTTGGTCAAATTTTATGGTTTTAGATGCCGATACGATCGTCTGGGGCGATGTTCTCAAGTTGGCTAACTTTCAAGAATTTGATTTAATTGTAGACAAGCCTTGTTACGATTACTCGGATGCGGATGTTTCGGAATTTTTCTTTGACATTCCGGGCGTTGAAAAGCATTTCCCGAATTTTCGGTGGTCGGAATCGCGATCAAACTATTTCTGCACGGGTACTTTCTTTGCTAAGCGCGGCGTTTTTAGCTTGGAAGAATACGTGGAAATTTTAGATTTTACGGAGGCAAATCCGAAGATATTTAAGTACGGAGAAATGGGGTTTTTGAACTTTATGATTTTCCGGGCGGCGCAAGAAAATCGGCTGCGGGTGCAGAATGTGGATATGCAGTTGTTGGTGCCGGATTTTGACCAGGATTTGCTGAGAAAGCGGTTTCCGGTGGAAGAAAGCGGGCCTGCAGGCGATCGCACTGAGGCGACGGTGATTCACTGGTGCGGGCCAAAGCCAAGTTTATCTAGTGGGAAAGTTTACTCGGAACCGATGAATTTTTGCCGCCGCAAGTGTCAGGAAGATGTGTGGAACCGCACGGGTTTGGCTGCCGAGATGTCGCTGCAAGTTGAGGATTTACAGCGATCGATCTACGTGTATAAGAATAAGTTTAAGAAGAAGTTTCGGCAATTGGCGGGGAAGTAAGTAGAAATTTTTAACCGCAGATGTCAGCGGATGAACGGGGATGCACGCGGATTTGGGCTTACCCTTCGAGGGGTAAAGTGGGCCCGGCTGGGGGTAAAACTTGGCGGTGAACGCTTACTTTGTGACTTTCCCGCTGAGTTTGCATTTCGACGGCGATCGCCTCAAATTCGACTTCCATGCAGCCGTAGGGAATCTCTAACTCGACACTTGCTCGAACATTTCCCAACCCGTTAGATTGAAATTCGGTAATCCAGCGCGGCCCGTCGAGAATCAGGTAGGTTTGTCGATCGTACACCCAAACTTTCACATAAATCCGGGGCATTAATTCCGGCAGTTGCACTTGCACTTTTACAGGCTGGCCCGCGAGGATTTCGGCACGCGGCAATTCCAAAATTGGCATCGGTACTAACTCGTCTTCTGGCAAAACGTAGGGAGTCGGGGGAGTTACTTCTGCTGCGACAGTTGTGGTTTTTTGACCAACTGGTTTCGGTTGGGCGGGCTCGTCAAAAACAACAAATTCTCTGGCTTCCGGGCTAGTGGATTTGAGGTCGGAATTTGTTTCGCTGGTTTCGGCTTGCTGTTGGGTGAAGCTGCTTTCTTCCACAACGGCAATTTCGTCGCTGCTATTGGCGGCGGCTTTTGGAGCTGGTGACAGGGTGGTTGCTTTGAGCCAGTCGGGCGATTCGCCGTTGCTGGCTAAGGAACTCAGTCGCGACCAAAATCGACTTTCGACGTTTAAAGTTTGAAATGCCTGTTTTGTTGGTGCAGGCTGGGTTTCTGGGGCGGTTGTTTCTGGTTGGGGGCTGTTTTCGGGTTTTTTGTCGATCGCCCCTATGTCCCCTGTTTTAGGGGAAGCTGGGATGTCTGAGGGTTGGGTTTGCGGGTCGATCGACTCTGCGACCGTTCGAGGCGAATTGGAGATTTCCGACAGCAATTGCGATCGGCTGCTGTCGGGCAGTTTGTTACCGAAGGCGGGCAGTTCTAGACCGCCTGCACTTGGGGTGTAACCCGAAGCCAGTAGAGGGGGTAGGGCTTCAGTGGTTGGGGCGGCGGCGGGGGAGGGAGGGTCTAAGGATTTTTCTACTAGCTTGAGGAAGGATATATTTTTGGCGCTTCCAGACGGTTTTGAGGCTGTTGGGGAGGGATCGGCTTGATGCTTTTCTTCGATGAAATTGTCTTTAATTTCCTGTAGAAGATGCTCTAAACGAGCTGTAATTGTGAATAGTTTGGTGGCTAGGGTGACGCCGCCGCTGCTAAGAATTGCTTCTCCTAAAATTAGGCGGCTTTTGCACTCGGTTGGAATGTAGGTGACGCAGGCAAAGATGCAGGGGGGAACTTGTTCTGGCATCGGCTGCTGGATTTCTGCGAGAATTTTTGAGGTTTGGGGGTCACGCAGGTAAATTTGTAGTTGTGCTGAACCTATGAGTTGTTTGAGTTCTAGTGCTTCGGATTCGCGGATGAGAGTTGCTGTTTTTCTAGTTTTTTGGGGGGGTTGGGGAATGTCGATTTTGCCGGAAATGATTAAGGGGCGACCGAGTTGGGTGACGAAGGTTTCTTGATCGAGGACGAGTTCGAGTTTGACGCCCGGTTTGGGTTCGGCGCTTTGGGGAATGGGGAATTGGTAGATTTTGGTCTGCTGCGGTGCTGAATCGGCTGCTGGGATTTGGGTTGGTGCGGGGCGATCGACCGGTGCTGCGATTTGTGGGGCTACGCGATCGACCGGTGCTGCGATTTGTGGGGCTGCGGGGGAAGTTGCCGGTTCGGTTTGGTCGATCGGCGGTAGGGGTTCGGATGTTTCCGATTCTGCGGGCAATACTTCCAACTGAACGCCGTACTGCCAAGGTTTTAGTGGTGTTGCTTGGGGATCTGGCAAGCAGGAGAGTTCCCACAGTCCGGGTTTGAGCCTGGTGTAGGGAATGATCACGACTAATCCTTCGGGGTTGGTGCGGGCCGATCGGCTTTGGACTTTCCGCTGCGCCCCTGGGTCGAAGGAAGTATGGGTAACGCGAATTTCGATGTCGGTGTTGGGGTGCTGAATGCGAGCAACGACACGGTATTTACCTTCTAGAATTTCCACGTCGGAGGTTTCTAAGGGCAACCAGGCGCGATCGCCTTCTTTTTGTAGCAAAAATTCTAGTTTTTTCATCTTTCTTTCCCCTTGAAGGCTCCCGCTTGATTCGTCACAGCTTGGCAGCGGGCTGTTGAGCGACAGCTACAGGCATTGAATTACTTTATGTTTTATAGCGTATCATCACTCTCAGTCAAGAGGCCCACTTACCAAGGACTGCCTATCATGCTGAATGCTGCCCAATAATACGGATGGGATAAATCTTTGCTGTCGAGTTTGGGGATGGACGGGGGCAAGGGAATGTCGCCTCGGGAACTTCGCAGTTGACCGCGTTCGATCGTCACTTTGCCTTCTATCTCCGCAATTTGTGCTTGCCTGAGAGCTTCCGCTTTAATGATTGGAGGGTTTTGTGGCCTGCTGATTTTTAACTGCTGGTAAAACTCTGTCATCAGGGCGAGAGTCCCCGCATCGCTGACGTACCACAGGCTGGCGAGGGCTGATTTTGCTCCCGATTGCAGTGCTAAACCGGCAAATCCGAGTTCTGCTTCTTTGTCTCCCAAGGCGGTTCTACAGGCGCTTAATACTAACAGTTCAAGAGGCGGATTGTTCCATTTTAATTCTCTCATTTGATCGAGGCGCAGTTGGGTGTCCCAAAATTGAATGTAGGAGTTATTTGGGGTTCCGGGGCGGAATTCGGCGTGGGTGGCAAGGTGGATGATTCCGTATCTTTGTTGCAGTCGCTGGGATTGCAAGTTTACTATGGTGAAATCTTCGTTGAGAAAGGATTGACCGGGCCACTGTCGGGCGATTGCCCCCAATTCTAACGGCACTGCTGGCAGCGGTTCTTTGTTGGCTGTTTCTGAAAAATTTGATGCTCCCATTGCTAGGACTTGCACGTTTCTGAGGTCGGTGTAATTGCTGTCTGTGAGTTTGAATGCGGGGATGCGAGCGAGGCTGTATTTTTGGATCAGAAATTGCTGTCCGTCGTGCATTGCTGCTAGGGGTAGGGTTCGCAAACCTGCGCCGACGCAGAACAGCAAGGTTTCAATTTTTGCTGTTTGCAAATCTGTTTCTAGGGGTGTAACTATCCATTTGTAGAGTTGTTGCGCTGGTTCTAGATAGGTGGTGGTGTTGAGTTTTACGGGGTTGGTGATTTCGCTGCTGAATTTTTGGACTACTGAGATGAGTTTCTCTTGTTTGGCTTCCGGGACGCTGCGGAGAATGGGCGGGCGATCGGGCAATATTAAGATTAATTCTAGTTGGTCGGTACGCGGGATAGCGTAAATTAAAGCGGGTTTTTTCTTGGTTTGAACTGCTAGGCGGGAGAGAGTTTTTGATATTGCTTCGGCGGTTTTGGCACGGGTCTCAAAGTCTTGTTCAAAGTATTTTTGATAGTCTTGTTCCCAGTTTTCTTCGATTCTGGTTACGGCTTCGGTGAGGTTGCCGCGATCGAGCAAATTTCTCATTTCTTGCCCGTTAAGCCCGCCCTGGCCTGTGTTTTGGGCAATTGTAGCGAGGTTCGCTGTACTCCAGCAGAAAAATATTGCTGTCAAACAGTAAAAAATAGCTTGTTTAATTTTTTTATGAGTCGTGTGTTTTTGGCGTTGCTGCGGGGATTTGTAGTGCATGGTTTTGGGGCGGTTGAGGGCGCCGTTGGCGGCAGCAGTTAGCAAAAGTTGGGATGTGGGTGGGAATTTTGACTGTGCTGGCGATCGCCGCACTATTATAGCATTCAAGGCAAACCGCAAATCTCTACCGTAGGGTGTGGACACCAGCACCAACAGAGTCCCCACACCAAGAAATTCGCGATTTATGTAAAAGTTTGTAAATTATGCAGGGGTTTTGCATAAACAGGGCTTACGCAAAAACCCGGTTTCTTCACCTAAGTCCTGTTTTATACATAGCAGGCAGGTACATTTAATCGGCATTACCTATACGGGCGTCTTGGATTTTTTGCGACACATCCCCATTGCTCAGTTTTCATAGGGCTTTGTCTTGGTATTAAGTGAGGAATATCTTGCATCTATTGCCGATATATTGAGTTACCTCAGTAAAGATACTCTCTGTATTTACTTATTGTAAAATAGTTGGTTTTTTTTCGCGCCAACTTAGTTAAATATCGACTGATTAATTGTTTGAAATCGGATATCTGACGGGTTATTTCGTACAATTCGCCGAGACTGCCTTTGGCCTAAGAATTGGCATGAAAGTCTCCTAGTTTTTTAGCATTATTGGCGGCGGTTGCCAAGAGTTGAGCAACATAAATAAAAACACTTTATTATTTAGAGGATTTTACGCTATGTGGTCGATCACTTTTTCGTTGTTTATTCTTGATTCTCTCCTAAATAACTAAAGCCATATTCCTTCCGCTATACATTGTGTGCGATCGAACTTGACACGGTGCGATCGCGCGCGATCGGACTGAGGAATGTGTCTTAGTATTTCTTCACATATCCTGATTTCGGTCTATGATATATGCCTTATGGCTTATTTGTGTTTAAAGCCCGTTACCGCGTACCGCTGATGAGTCAATCAACCAATTCACCGCTATCCCAACCAGTTTCTCGACGCACCGCCCTCAAATTCCTCGGAGTTGGTGCCGCCGGCGGGCTGCTGGGCTACTCTCGATTTTCCAAGCCAGAACCCACCATTTTTGTGCAAGATTCTCTTGACTTGCCACGAATGCTGAATAACCGCAAAACCGTTGCAGTTGTGGGGGCAGGCTTGGCCGGGCTCGCCTGTGCTTACGAACTCTCCCAGCGGGGTTTCGCCGTAACATTACTCGACAAATCGCCCCAACTCGGCGGCAAAATTGCTAGTTGGCCGATACAAGTCGGGAACGAAACTTTTATGATGGAACATGGTTTCCACGGTTTTTTCCCGCAATACTACAACCTCAAAAGTGTGGTTGAAGAACTAGAAATTACTGATAACTTTGTATCTTTAGAATCCTACGCCGTTCTGTTTCGAGACGGCAAATACAAACCCGAAGTTTTCCGTCCCAACCATTCAGCTTTTCCCTGGAATATAGTTGATTTGGGGATATCTTCTCCCAATCGGCTCAAGTGGGGAATCAATCTCACAAAACCCTCTCACTGGCAAGTGTTTCGAGAAATCGGCGGTTTTCAGACTAAAAAAACTTTCGATCGCCTCGACAATATATCAGTTGCCGACTGGGTAAAAGGTGAATTTCCGCGCGGGCTTTATGACTTGTATTTTCTGCCTTTTGCCAAGTCCAGCCTCAACGCTCCAGACGAATTGAGCGCGGGAGAATTAATGCAATTTTTCCACTTTTACTTTTTCGGAAATCCAGAGGGTTTGGCCTTCAACGGCACGCGGCAAGATATGGGAACGAGTTTGGTGCAGCCTATTGCCAGAGCCATTGAAAGTAAAGGCGGCAAAGTATTGACAGATGTCGCAGTCAGTGAGATTCGCTGGGAAAACGGCAAGATTGATTCTCTGAGTTACCAGTCTGGAGACGTGCAAAGTAAAATACCTTTTTGGGTGAAGCGAAACGCCCTGTTAACTGACAGCAACTCTACCGAATATTTCGGCGCTGGAGACAGCGTATTTGCCGCCGCACCATCCGGGAATGAGGCAATTTCTCTGAGCTGCACTCACCAAGGCTGCACAGTTCAGAAACAGAACGACGGTCAATTTCACTGTCCTTGTCACGGGGCAGTTTTTGATGCCGAAGGGCGAGTGGTGAGCGGGCCTGCTCAGCGGGATTTGCCTCGATTTAAGGTAGTCGATGAAAAAGTAGATGAAATACAGTTAGTAGCAGCGGTTAAGCAATCGCAGCCACCAAATTTGGGAGAAACATTGAAGGCTGATTACTATGTTTTTGCGGCTGATGTTCCGGGGATGCAGCATTTGTTTAGTTTGGTTAGCGGTGAGGTGAATCCGCAGGTGCAGAGTCGGATCGAGAGCTTGAAAATAGCCGATCCGTTTGCGGTGGGTCGTTTTTGGTTCGATCGCGAATTTCCATGGGAACACAGCAATTTCAGCTCGCTTTCCGGCTACAAACTGACTGACAGCATTACGCTTTACCACCGAATTCAGGATCAGTTCATCGAGTGGAATCAGAAAACTGGCGGTAGTGTAGTGGAACTGCACGCTTATTGTTACAAGGAAAAGGAATTTCCTAACCAGGAAGTTTTACTGGCTACTTTTGAGCAAGAATTGTACGAAATTGTACCGGAATTAAAAGAGGCAAATATGCTGCACCGGGAATTGGTAAATCAAAAGAATTTCTCTGGATATCCGCCCGGTAGTTATGCGGAACGCCCGGAGACTTGCTGCGCTGTTCCCAATCTTTTGTTTGCGGGAGATTGGGTAAAAATGCCGTTTCCTTGCGGTTTAATGGAAAGGGCAGTGAGCAGCGGTTTGTTGGCAGCTAATGCTATTTTATACCAGGAGGGTTTGCAGAGGCGATCGCTCTTGACGGTGAATCCCGAAGGCGTGTTAAAAATCTAAGGTTTGCAGCGGGGTGGGTTTTATAAATCGTCAATTATCGGCGGCTATTCTCGGTGAAACCCGCCCCCAGCCCTACTTTTTGAGATCTGAGATTCTAATAATTGTGAATGACTGATTTAATAAGGGTTTGGAGGTTTGCTACAGTTGCATTCTTTTTTTAAGAGAAGTTATGGTTTGTGGGTGTGGTTTCGGTGAAAAGAAAAAGCAGAGCTTGGAAAAAAAAAATATCTGCGTTGAGGGGGGTGGATATGCGGTTAAAATATTATTGAATGAGTATAAAGCAATAATAGATGCTGAATAGTAACTGCAAAATTCGCAATAAATCTGTAACGTTTGATGCTTTTGCAACAGAATACGATTTCGCGGCCACTTTGCAAAACCAGAACGATTTCTTTATTAACAACCTATCGGCCAGCAAAGGTGCAGCATTAGATATTGGCTGCGGTTCGGGAATTCTTGCTTTTGAATTAGCCCAGTATTACGATAATGTTATCGCCGTCGATTCGTCAGCAAAAATGCTCGCGATTGCCAGTCAAAAACGTTCAGCCCCCAATATCGAATATATCCAAATGGATGCCAATCAATTAGCGCTAGATCGCCAATTTGATTTAATAGTTAGTGCTGCTACTTTTCACCACCTGCCAAACCTCCCCGCCGCCCTTGATGCAATTAAAAAAATGTTAAAGCCGCACGGAAAAATCGTTTTTTTAGATAATATTTCGGAAGTAGAAACACCTGCTACAATACGCTACATATTAGGTGCAGCGAGAGATTTTAGACCCGACTGTTCCACCTACGGATTTCGCAAGGCTTTAAGATTATTAAAATTTCGATTGTCGCCGGGCTGGTTGAAGCATTTAGCTAGCGATAGGTATTTGTCAGAACGGAGATTTAGAAAAATTTACGGTCGTTGCTTTCCGGGCTGTTATTTTGTAAAATTGGGTTGTTTTATGGGCGTAATTTGGGAATATTTGTAATGCAAAACAACGCGATAAAATCGGGTTCTGTAAGGGGAGAAAAAACTCACATCCGCGAGTTGGGCATTAATCTCGATCGCTGGTATGCCATCGCCCGCAGCACCTCGGTGCAAACTCAGCCCGTCGCTGCGAAAATCTGGAATCGGGCGATCGTACTTTTCCGCGACAGTGCAGGCAAAATCAACGCTTTAGAAGATAGATGTCCGCACCGGCAAGTTAAACTCAGCCACGGCCAAGTTAAAGGCGATTTAATCGAATGTGCTTACCACGGATGGCGGTTAAATGCAAGGGGAGAATGCGCCGAAGTCGATTATTTAGCAGAAAATCAAAAGCTACCTAACTGCAAAATTCGCTCCTATCCAGTCAAGGAACAAAACGGTTTTATCTGGCTGTTTCCCGGCGACGAAACGCAAGCCGATAAAATAGATTTATTGGATTTGCCAGAGTGGGAACATCTCAATTATATTGCCACAGTTTCAGTCATCGACTGTCAGGCACACTATTCATTTTTAATTGAAAATTTGATGGATATGTACCACGGACACTTGCACGATGATTGGCAAGCTTGGGCAAATCCGGTGTTAGATACTTTAGAAGAAAACGAGCATCAAGTAACTGCTCGCTATCAGGCACAAAGTTATTACAAAATAGATAAAATTTGGTCAATTTCTCAGTTATTTTTTAAATCTCTGCGCCGACTGCACCCGGAACCCCTGGAGGTGAGTTATGTTTACCCGCACTGGGTTTCAACTTTGGGGAGCGACTTTAAGATTTACTGCTTGGTTTGTCCGGTCAGCGAGACAGCAACTCGCGCTTATTTAATTCATTTTACCTCATTAAATGCGTTTTGGCGGCTGCACAAATTGCCTGTTTGGTTTCGCAAGTTTATCAAAGATAGTTGTTTCGGTGCTGCTCAAAAGTTATTAGATGGTTTGGTGCGGCAGGATGTGTTAATGATTGAAGAAGAACAACAGGCTTTCTTGCAGAATTCAGAAAGAAAGAGTTATGAATTAAATCGGGCTTTAGCCAGCGTGCAAAAGTTGATGAGAAGTCAGGCAGAAAATGGATAATTCAGCGGCAGAGTGAAGCCTACAGCGGGACGAGTGAAACCAGCCTGCACAGGCTAAGTTGAGAGTTAGCCTTTCCAAGCTTGAGCATGGTATTCTAGCAACAGGAAAAATGGACTTTCGGGAAGCAATTATCAACCACACCTAACATAGGAACCAAGCATGAACCGTGTCAGCATCAAGGGTGAGGAACACCCCATTAGGAAAATCTTTAGCGATGACTTTATGTTCACCATTCCCCTCTACCAGCGTCCTTATGCTTGGACAAATGAGCAAGCTGGAGAACTGCTGGAAGACCTGCTAATATCATTGGGAGATGGTAACGACACAATTGATAAACTCAACCCGTACTTTCTAGGCAGCATTGTTTTGATCAAATCTGGGCCGCCAGATGCTGAAATTGTAGATGGTCAGCAACGTCTAACAACTCTCACCATACTACTAGCTGCTCTCAGGGCATCATTGCCAACAGAACACGCCAATGACTTGACCACTTATCTATACCAAAAAGGCAGCTTAATCGCGGGTATACATAATCGTTACCGTCTGACTTTGCGCGAGCGAGATGCAGAATTTTTCAAGGAATATATTCAACATGAAGGTGGTATTAACAAGCTCACAAAATTGAACAATGCTGAGCTAATGGATACTCAGAAGCTTATTAAAGAAAATGCACATTTATTCTTGCAACGTTTGCAGACTATCGCCGAATCCCACCGTATACGTCTTGCCCAGTTCCTCATTACCCAGTGCTTCTTGGTAGTGGTTTCTACGCCTGACTTTGACTCTGCCTATCGGATATTTTCTGTGTTGAACAACAGGGGATTGGATCTCTCCATAACTGATATCTTGAAAGCGGACATTATCGGAAAAATACCCGAAAGCCAACAAGAAAAATATACTAAAAAGTGGGAAGATACCGAGGAGAATCTGGGACGCGAGTTATTCAAAGACTTGTTTTCTCATATTCGGATGATTAAGGAAAAGAAAAAACTTAGCAAGAGTATCCTTAAAGAGTTTCAGGAAAACATCAATCCTGCGGCTGGGCCTCAGCAATTCATTGATGAAATTTTAGCTCCTTATGCTAAGGCTTTTTCGGAAATTCAGAACTCAACCTATGAAAGCGAGGCGCGTGCAGAGGAAATTAATCAACTATTTAAATGGTTAAACAAAATTAATAATTTTGACTGGATACCACCTGCCGTTCTCTACCTATCTCGCAACCGTAATAATTCCGATAATTTGGTGCGTTTCTTTATAGCTTTAGACCGCCTTGCCGCAGGTTTAATGATTGTCCGCGCTAATATCAATGAGCGCATTGAACGTTACAGCAGATTGCTTACTGCTATTGAGCAAGAGGAAGATTTATTCAATTCCTATTCACCGCTCCAGTTTACTCCTGAAGAGTCTAACAATATCCTTAGAGTTCTCGATAGTGACCTTTACCTAATTCAAAAAATTCGTAGTTATGTTTTGCTGCGCTTAGATGCTGCTCTGTCAGAAGGTGAAGCATCTTACAACTTCTCCAACATTACTGTCGAGCACGTACTTCCCCAGAATCCAGGTGCTAATAGTGAGTGGGTGAAGTGGTTTCCTAGTCAGGAAGAACGCGATCAATATGTGCATCGTCTTGGCAACTTAGTTTTACTATCTCGTGCGAAAAACAATCTGGCACAAAATTATGATTTTGATGTGAAAAAACAGAAGTATTTCACCACTAAAACAGGTGTTTCACCCTTTGCACTTACTACCCAAGTGCTGCGGGAACAGGAATGGACGCCAGAAGTAATCGCTCGACGGCAGAAAGAGCTAATTAATGTTCTCAAGAATCTTTGGCGCTTATAGGATAATTGAATTTGATATCCAATCGCTATTATCTGTCCATCAGCACAAAACCATCTGCGATTAAAAAAATCTATAGCCTTCCTTAAAAAGATGAGGTGCCCGAGATTCCCTGAATATCGGGACTTTCAAGCCTTATTACATACCTCATCTATCTGAGAAAGGCTATAAATTCCGCCAGCACCAATTTTACTTTTTAGGACGCTGCTGCTGGTAAACTTTGACAACTTTCTCCGCAAAAGTAGCAGTTGCGCCGCTTTTGCAAGCTGCGGAGTCCCCTGTCATCCACCAGCAAGCGGCACGGCGTACAGCCGTTAATTCATTGTTGCTGCTAGCTTTGTATTCGTCGCGCAGCAAATCGCCCACGATACAGGTAACAATTGATTTGGCTTTTGTCGCGTCGGCCTCAAATTGTTGGGGTGTTAAATCTTGTTTGGTACAGAATTTTGCCCAGCGGGAAATATTGTTGGGTAAAACTTGCCACTGACTGTACATTCCGTCATTTGCGGTTTGAGGCGGCGCGGCTTGTCGTAGTGCTTCTACGAGGGCGGAAACTTGCGCGTCGGTGACTGCTTGCGCTGCGGCTGGAAGTGTTTGCAATCCAAGGCTAATTATCAGGCTGCCGAATAGTAGATTGGTTTTTGCGATCGATTTAAAATTCATTCACAATGCCCTGTTAGATTTAAACTTTGTTTCCTCAAACAAGGTTTACTATTTTGTCGATCGAATACCTCTGTCTTAAGTATGATTTGCCCATTTAATGCACTGTCGATCGCCCTTACGAGAGAAATTGTTAATCAATGTACAACCCAGGGAAATTCGACGTTACACTACAGCAGAGGGTACAGCACCATTCACCGAGTGGGTTGATGCCCGCCGCGATCGGAATGTTAGAGCTAGAATCAAATCCTTGATAATGGTGGTCATCCCCATAGCTGGGGATAAAAGCACCCAAAAACAGAACATTCGACAAGCTATAGAATACTGGACAGATTATGAAAAACGTGAAAGCACTGACAAGTGATAGCTACCGCGAGTATCTAATTGAATCTCTCCACGAGCCGGAAGAAGCTGCTGGTTTTATCGGCGCTATCTTGGAAGAAAAAGACCCTGAACCAGCACTCCTGAGAAATGCCATCAGAAAGGTGATTGAGGCTAAAATCAGGATGAATGCTCTTTCGGAGTCAGCAAAACAGCATCACGAAAAACTCGACAAGATGCTGGCTGAAAGTGCAGGTTCGGAAATCTATAGTTTGGTAGAATTGCTCGAATCATTAGGATTTAAACTAGAAATTACTGTCGCAGATACTGAGTTGTCGGCTGACTCGGAATCAACGGAGATTGGGCAATCAGAATTATCGCCCGAACCAGTAGTAATTAATCCCAGTTAATGAGTAAATCGCGCCCTCACCCTTCCCTCACAAAATCTAACAATCGGTGAGCCATTTCTAGCTTGCTGCAAGAGGTTATTTCTACTTGCTTGCCGGCGGCATTAATTAATATTGCTTGATTGGTATTGCTGCCGAAACCGGCACCTATTTGATCGATCGGGTTGGCGGCAATTACATCCAGTTTCTTCGATCGCAATTTCTCCAAAGCAGGCTTGACAATATCCCCAGTTTGTGCTGCAAACCCGATTAATTTTTGATGCGGCTGTTTCAATTTTCCCAACTCTGCCACAATATCCGCTACCGGTGCCAAAGGCAAACAATTCGGGAGCGATCGCTTCGGCAATTTCTCACTACTGTACTCCGCAGGCTTAACATCCGCTACCGCCGCAGCCATCACCGTCAAATCCGCATCGTGAAAGCATTCCAGCATCGCCTGCCGCATTTCTTGAGCACTGGCAACTGCGATCGCCCGTACACCTGACAGCGGCAATTCCCCAGTTATACTGTGTACCAGCGTCACTGTCGCGCCGCGGTGCTGTGCAGCTTGCGCCAAAGCTATACCCATTTTGCCACTGGAAGGATTGCCGATAAACCGCACCGGATCGAGGTGTTCCCGCGTTCCTCCCGCACTGATCAACACCCGAAGCCCCGCTAAATCTCGATCGCCCTTCGCATACAACAGCGATTCAATATGAGGCAAAATCTCACCCGGTTCTGCCATGCGGCCGACACCCGCGCGATCGCACGCCAGCATTCCCGCCCCCGGATTCGCAGCATGATAGCGCCCATAAGTCAAAACTTCCCGCCAATTCCGCTGCACCGCCGGCTGTTCCCACATATCCGTATTCATCGCCGGTGCCAGCAAAATTGGGCAAGTAGAAGCTAAAACAGTATTAGTCAGCAAATTATCAGCAAAACCCCCCGCCAACTTAGCCAAAGTATTAGCTGTCAAAGGAGCAATCACAAAAACTTCCGCCCATTCTCCCAGTTGAATATGCAGGGGGCGGCCGTGGCTTGCTTGCCAAAAATCTTTGTCAGTAAAAGCAGGATGGCGGCACAGAGTAGCAAAAGTCAAAGGCGTTACAAACTCCCCAGCCGCATCAGTAAGAATAGCTTTAACTTCCGCTCCAGCTTTCGCTAAAGTTGAAACTACTTCGCAAACTTTGTAAGCCGCAATCCCGCCACTAACGCCGATTAAAATTCGTCTGCCCTTCATGTCATTTTTTCATAAAAAAGAATCAAGAAAGAAATTAAGATGAAAATAGACAAAAATCCATAACTCATCTCTTCAATTCACAACAAAATATGCTGCTAACTTCTTCCTCAATTCCGTCGAAATTTTTGAGCTAGATTTTTAAGCCTATGCTTCGTCGTAGGCTTCCATATCCAGAAGGTGGAGATAAGGTTCAACCAACTCCGGCCGCTGAAAGGCAAGCGATCGCAACAAATGCCAATCATTCAATCCCTCAAAAGGATCTGTATAATCGTCAACTTCCAAACGGACAGCCAATTCCGCCACGTCCTGAGAAGTAAGTACAGCAATATCGCGCGATGCTTTGGTTAAAGTTTTCATTTTTTTCCCCTGCCCGAGACTTCCGCCATACTATATACTAAACCTTTAATTCAATTTCGACACAGTTTCTACAACAAAACTTCGCATTACATCTATAACTTCCGGCAGAATCTCGTGTCCCATGTTAAATTCTTGATACTGCACCGCAGCTCCCCAAGCCGTCAAACTCTCGCGCGATCGCACAGCAGCACTAACGGGAACAATAGTATCTTGAGTACCATGCACGATTAAAACAGGTGGCAAAGCATTCCCAGCAACTGGCGAAATGGGGTGTAAATAACCGCTCAGACAAATTAAACCGGCTAGGGGCAAAGTCAATCCCACATCTAGAGTCATCGCTCCGCCTTGAGAAAAGCCACCTAAAATTGTGCGAGACAAAGGCACGCCCGTGCTGCTTTCCAAAGACAACAAAAATTCCCTCAGCAATTGCCGACTTTCTACCAATCCCTGAGCGTCTTTGCTTTGAAGGTTATACCACGCTTTGCCGCTCGTTACTTGCGGATGGGGAAAGGGGGCATCGGGAAACACAAACTGATAATCCGGCAAATTGAAAGCTGGTGCTAAGGGAGTCAAATCCCGAGCATTAGCACCCCATCCATGCAAAGCGACAATCAAAGCAACAGGTTTGCGATCGGTTGTGGGCGGAATGCTAATAGATTGTAAAGACATCGTAGTTAATAATTGGTAATCTGGCCTTGCTACAATTATAAATTGTCACGACGGGTAAAACCCCAAAAATTTGTCTTTGGCGATATTGGACTCGAAATTAGCACGCGCTTGCCAATAACTATAACCGTTAACAGTGGAAAGTAGACTGCGAAATCCGCACCTTTTCCAAGTTGAGTGCGGATAGTTCACTTTTTCTAAACAAGAATTAGGAAGCATCTCAAATTTGTAAAAACACTTCTTCTGGCTCCTGCCTTCTTCCTCCTTTCTTCTTCCTCTTTCCTCCTAGATCCTGCCTCCTGGCTCTTTTCTTCTTCCTCTTTCCTCTTTCCTCCTGTCTCCTGCCTCCAAGCTCCCATTTCTAGCTTGGCTGCTTTCATGAGATGCTCCCAGTAAGACTCAGCTAGAAGAGAGATTTCTCCCGCTAATTCCAACTGGCACCTACCGCAGATGAAACCTTAGAAATAGATTGCTCTAACTGTTGTCGCATCGGCACCTCAATCCAAAATTCAGTTCCCTCTCCCGGAGCCGATCGACACCTAAGCGAACCTTGATGTTTGTCCACTATTTGATAGCCGATCGACAATCCCAAGCCAGTACCTTTGCCTACAGGCTTGGTAGTAAAAAACGGCTCAAACAAACATTTTTTTTACATTCTCCATCATGCCCGCTCCATTGTCCGCAATTCGCACGCATACACAATTAGAACTTAAAAGTTCAGTGCGAATCCGAATAGTAGGTAAAAAAGCCGCCTCCTAGGAATTTTTACCATTGGGTAAAATGGGATTTTTTTTGTATAAAAAATCAATTGCATTCCTCAAAACCTTCATAAATACCTGATTCAATTGTCCCGCGCAGCACTCCACTAAAGGCAAATTTCCGTATTCTTTGATGACTTGAATACCCGGAAAACCAGGTTGGGGTTTCAGCCGACTATCCAAAATCATCAAGGTGCTATCGATGCCTTGGTGAATGTCAACCGACTTCATTTCTGCTTCATCCAAGCGCGAGAAATTCCGCAGAGAAAGGACGATTTGGCGGATGCGTTCAGCTCCCATATTCATAGATTTTAGGATTTTAGGCAAGTCTTCATTGATAAACTCCAAATCAATCTCTTGTAGTTTCGCTTGCACTTCGGGCGTTGGTTTCGGATATTGCTGCTGGTATATTTCCACAAGTTCCAGCAAGTCTCGGGTATATACGCCTTGCTTAAAATCTTGTCTGGTAACTTCAGTAGATGCGCTGTAGAAGCCTTCAAGTGAATACAGAACGTCTAAATTTTTGTTAATGCTTTGCTGTAATTGCTGTAATGCCAGATTTAGGCGATCGGCTTGCTGATGAAATTGAGCTTGCACTCGTTGATTTTCCCCATGCCAAACAACGGCCACGGGTGCCAATGACAAGCTTGTACCGGTGCAAAGAGTCAGCGCTGCTGGAATGTAGCGACGGTGCTACAGTAAAGTTTCCTTCAGGGAATTAAACCAATTGCTCGCAACATTCATCTTTCCACACCTTCTGCCACCGGAGTGCAATTGTTTAAAGACTTGTGAAATTCCTTGATAAGACGATCGACAGCGCAGAAACTAAATTGTTTAAAAACTTATGATCTCAGGAATAGGACTTACTCTGAGAAACCCACTTTCTACAAAAATATTGGTGTGGTAACGAGAAAGTTGGGAAGAAACTCGCTTTCTTACGAAGAATACATCCACGACTGAGGAATGGAAACCAATTGTAACTAACTCTAACAAAGCGAGTTCCTATTGGGGCGCTTCCCAACTTCCTTCCCCGGAAGAACCCGGGAACGAGAAAAAGCCTTTATCTGGTGGGGCGCGTACTCAATACCCGCCCCACAAAGCCAACTTAAATTTGGAACAGCTTACAAAACAGTCCCTATTTCCTTCAAATAAACCCGTGTAAACGGTTCATCATCCCCCAGAGTATACTGTTCGATCAACCCCTGGCGGCGAATAGAAATACTACTTCCTTCCCTCACCACCACAGTATCATCATCAGTGCTTTCTCTGACCAACATCATCTCAGTTTCCCCCGGATTGTCCAGCACCACCATATTGCTGCCCCGATAAAACATTCCCTCAGCTTCCAAAATATTTTCGGGATATTCAGCAATTAACAAATCGAGCTTGGGATTCCGCAGCAAACTTTGCACGTTAAGATTGTAACTCTTATTCAAAACTTTTTCAGAACGGTTGACAAAAAGTCCACCGCGACAAACAGCACCGATCGTCCAATCGGGATGCTGCAAGAGAATGTGGTCGATTATTTCTTGCAGCTCGTGCACCGAAATTCGGTTGAAAGTAATAATCGGAATTCGGGCGGTTTTTCCCGAGTCAAAGAAGGTTTCGATAATATGCGAAGGCACATCAACTCCTTCGCCTACAGCCGGGTTGAGGTGCATAAAAATCCCCGGCGCTGCATTGATTTCGAGAATCCCAAAATTGCCTGTTTTCCAAGATTTGGCGAGAGTTTCTGTTATCACATCAACCCCCAAACAAGTTAACCGAAAATGTAGGGCAATATCTTGAGCCAAAACAATGTTATCCGGGTGAATATTGCGGGTAGCGTCGATGCTGACGCCGCCTGCGGAAAGATTGGCGACTTTGCGTAGATACACAATGCGATCGCCATCTAGGACACTATCCAATGACAGCCCTTGTTCTGCCAGATACATTTCCATCGCTTCGTCAGACTGAATTTTGCTCAGGGCCGAAGTTGGCGTATCCAAACGTTGGGGTTTGCGGTTTTCACGACGGATCAATTCCCGCATTGTGGATTCGCCATCACCTGTTACCCAAGCGGGCCGGCGTTCAGTTGCAGAAACAAATTTGCCGTCAACGCACAGCAGCCTAAAATCCGATCCTTTGATGCTGTTTTCCACAATAACTCGCACCGGGTCTGTTTCGGGAATTGCCTTAACTGCTCTTTTAAAAGCGGCCTGTAAGTCCTCAGCATCTCGGACATCTGCTGTTACGCCAATCCCTTTATGACCGACTACTGGTTTGATAGCAACTGGGTAGCCAATTTCTCTAGCAACTGCCAGAGCTCCGTTTTCTGTGGAGACGATATCGCCTTTGGGAACAGGAAATCCTAATGTAGCGAGAAAAGCTTTACAATCGTCTTTGCGCGTGGTAAAATCTGAGTCTAAATGGCTGTCAGAATCAAAAGTAGTTGCAGATCCGCGCACAAGTTTTTTACCGTACCCATATTGCATTAGTCCTTCATCCCACAAATAAAATGCGGGGATGCCTTTTTGGGATGCCGATCGCATTAACGAATAAACTGTCGGGCCTCCGTAAACTGACTGCCGGAACATATTTTGCAGCGCGCCCATTTGTGCTTCCAAGGGAAAGTCTTGATTTTGATTGATGGCTTCAAACCAATCCCAAACTGCGTAAACTACGGCTCTGCCTGTGCGGGCGTGAAGTGCTTCTATGCTGATTCTGTTAAAGTGAGAAAATGGCTTGATGTTCCAGTGTTGGAAGTGCAAACCCATGTCGAGTTTTGCTACTTCTGAGGCGGTACGGCCGAACAGTTGGGCATGGTTCGAGAAAGTTTCGTGCAGCAGTTGGGGGTAGCGATCACCAATAATTTTCTGGTAATATGCGATCGGCAAAGGTTCGCTCGCGGCCGTTACCGCTAAATCAAAAACTAAAGCCGCGGTATCTAAATAAGGGTTGGGCCCCATGTAGTGTTTGAAATTGAAAACATCAAAAATATCGGTTTTTCGAGCATTAACGCGGGCTGTTTCGGTGCTTTTTTCTTGCAGCATTTTCTAACCTCCTTTGAGTTAAATTTTTACGGTAACTTTATAGTTGGTGCAGGGGATACTACCTGCGGGTATAGATATTATTGCACTGCTCAGTTGAGACAGATACTCCGGCCAATTCTCCCTTCAGCATTGCGGAAGAGGAGGAAAGTAAGAAAATATTTCTTCTTCCTTCAATATCTGACTAAAGGTTGATGACTAAGCACATATAACTAAGCAGATATAACTAAGCACTAATAACTAATGACTACTTTCTTCCCCCTTGAGAATAAAATCTATAACTTTAGAGAGGTACACGGCCCACTTATAATTGTTTATGACAGTTTATGACAGTGAAAGAAAATTTAAGAGGCAGCAAATTATGAAGATCGCACAAACTGCTCTCAGGGACAAAGTTCACCACTTAGCTGAGGAAGCATTTCACCGGAAGCTAATTTCTGGCTACGGCGATGGTCAAAACAGCAACGAATATCAGATTGTCTGGAACGGCAAACCCAGACACCTACCTTTAGAACGGGCGAGTACCATATTGAGCAATTTGATCGAGCGATCGCACTAACAGGCGATCGGACTAATTGAGGACTTACGCTCATCAATCCGATTTCTAGGAGAAACTAATAGGAGGAGTCGCGAAGAATCCCGTCAGAAACCGGATTGATTACCCCGCGCCGGTAAGTCTTGATAAATTCAACTCATTTTTTGACCCACCTCTATCCTGTTAGGGGAGGGTTAAGTTTTGTTTAACAAAAACATTGTTACAGCCCAAAGCCTGAGTAAAAAACAACCCGAATGCTTGAGCTGTTTGCGTCCTGGAGTGGTAGAAGTATGATATTTTTTTGTATTTATATATACCTTTTGGCAGTTTTCGGACAAAGGAATTTTGTGTTTTAGTGAAGTTTAATAAATTAAAAGTGGAGATAATATGGCGAGCCAGGAAACTCAGGGAAAGTTGCTAATTATTGGTGGCGCGGAAGACAAAGAAGGGGACTGCAAAATTCTGCGGGAATTCTTGCGGTGCGCCGGAGGCACTAAAGCGCACATTGTTGTCATGACTGCTGCAACAAGCTTGCCGGGAGAAGTAGGAGATAATTACATCCGAGTGTTTGAGCGACTGGGCGCTGAAGATGTGCGAGTTGTTGACACCCAGAGACCCGAAGATGCCAACAATCCAGATTATTTAGAAGCGATCGAACAAGCCACGGGCATATTCTTTACCGGCGGAGATCAAGCGCGGATTATTAGCTGCTTGAAAGACACAAAACTCGACGCAGCTATGCACAAACGCTACTCTGAAGGGATTATCATTGGTGGCACCAGTGCCGGCGCGGCGATGATGCCAGACATGATGATTATTGAAGGAGACTCCGAGACAAACCCCCGCGTTGATGTGGTAGCAATGGGCCCGGGAATGGGTTTCCTTCCCGATGTTGTCATCGACCAGCATTTCGCCCAACGAGGTCGTCTGGGACGCTTAGTTACGGCACTCTTGCTGCAACCGGCTGTGTTGGGATTTGGTATTGACGAAAATACAGCTATTTTAGTCCACGGTGACGAGTTGGAAGTCATTGGCGAAAGCGCTGTAACTGTCATCGACGAGTCGGAAAAACTCCACGACAATATTGAGGGACGCTTGAAGGATGAGGGTTTGGCGATTTGCGGGGCCAAGTTGCACATCCTCCCCCACGGATATCGGTTTAACTTGAAAACTCGCCAGCCGGTGTTTGATAGCGTAGCAACAACAGCAGAGAGACAAAGGGCGATCGCCTAATTTACTTGCAACTGGTAAACATCTCAAAAGTATGTAGCGTGTATAATGCACACCTTACCGCTGCAACCAAGTAGGATGGTTAAAAACCTAGTTGCTGCGTCCTGAACCAATAAAAGAAGAGGTAAAATCCTCTTCTTTTATTGCTGCGGTTTCCGATTTTTTAAGCACTTTTCTGTTCGCCAAAAATCGACTCCTGCCCTTCTGCAGTCGATATTAAATTCCACCCTTGAGTTCTCAGCTTCTGATAAGTTGCCCATCCCTTAGAACCGCCCGGTTCCCGGTAGTCGGATACAGCGAACTGCGGAAAAGCTGTATAAGGCCGCCACCCCTGACGGGCATCGGTGCGTAAGTGCAATATCTTTTCTCCATTGCGTCCCAATCGGGGCAACCAACACATTTGTTTTAGCATTTTTAACACTCCAGAGTTTTACAGTAACGGTAATTCGCCAACATCCCACATTAAACTTTTAGAGCCTTAGAGCCACTGCTCGGAATATCTAACGGGTAACAGGGACGGATGAGATTTTCACCAATTACCAATTACTGAGGTAGCAGCAGTCGTTAAAGCTGATTGTGGTTCTACAAAGTTTGCCGAGCAAAAACTATAAAACAAGTGCTGCCAAGACATAAGCAAAAACAATCATTGCTATTCTCGGCTCAAACTTGGCTTAAAGTCGCAGGAAAACCCAGTTGAATAAAGGATTCATGTTTCTGGTTTCCCTTGCCTTATAATTACACGCTCATCCTCGCTCTTTCCGCATAAAATGACATCTTTCTACGGTATTACCCCTGTCGGCTAAAAAATGTTTCTTTAGTTACAAATGTTAAATCTTCACCACGATTTATCTAGTTATCAAAAGTTAAATTACTTTTCATACAATACTTCCGACAGTTTTTGATAGCCCACCGTAGAATAAGGGTTTCAAGGATCCAAGGCAAGTTCGCTACCAACGGAAAATCTAGGGTTTCAGACTACGAACTAAAAACAGTCCCGACTATTTTTCATAAACAGCGCTTAATAATTTTTAGTTACTTTTACTACATTTTTGATTAAAATCAGGTTTCCGGGTGCCTAGGGGTGCACCTTACTCAATAGCTAGGGTTCGCACTACTCAATCGTCCGGGTGCGCCCCCAAGCACCTTACAACATAAGCGTTACAGGTTTAAATCTTAAGAACGATGGCGACAGATTTGCAAAATGGTAAAAATCAATACTAATCACACTTATAAGTTCTGCAAACAAAGTATTTATGCCCGCTGCAATTGAATTCAAACTCTTCGCTCCCAACAACAAAGCAGCTACACTGCTCGGCTCCTTTTCCCAATGGGCAGAAATTCCCTTAGAAAAAGATGACAAAGGTTATTCCCGCACTAACATTAAGTTAGAAGACGGTATTTATCAATACAAATTCCGAGTTCAGTCGCAAAGTCCCTGTTTTGAACCGGACGAAGGGGTAGAAGTCAATGACCCCTACGCTACTGAAATTGACCGCACTACTAATACAAGTACAATTCGCATCAAAGCAGGGGCGCGAATTATTGATACCTATGTTTGGCAGCACGACGACAAAGAACTCCCCAATAATGAAGAATTAGTCGTTTATGAACCGCACGTTGCTGATTTTTCCGGGTCGGATGGTTCCGACAGTCGCGGTAAATTCCAGCAGGTGAGGGAGAAATTAGATTATCTGTGCGATTTGGGGATAAATGCGATCGAACTAATGCCAGTTAATGAATATGCGGGCGATTATAGCTAGGGCTACAAAGTCCGCGATTTCTTTACCCTAGAGTCCAGCTACGGCGCAACCGCAGATTTCAAGCAATTGATTGACGAGTGCCACGGACGGGGCATTCGGGTGGTTCTGGACGGGATTTACAACCACTGCGATGAAGAAAGTCCTTTATTGCTAATCGATCGCAATTACTGCTACTACCGCGACAAACACTATCCCGAAGATCCCGCTAACTACTGGGCCCCGGAGTTTAACTACGAAAACTGCGGCCCAAAACTCGGCATTCGTCCCGTTGGGAAATTCATCGGCGATGTCGTTAATTTCTGGATTCCAGAATATCATATCGACGGCATTCGCCCCAGATGCAGTGCGGCAGTTGGATAATCAACATTTCCTACACTGGATAACTCGTGAAGCGAAAAAAAACCGCCCGTCACAAGCCATTTTACAACATAGCAGAACACATCCCCGAACTTCCCGAACTCGTCGCTGCGGTCGGGCCGATGGACGGGTGCTGGCACAAAAGTTTTCGCATTTTTACCATTGAAAATCTGGGGGCGAAGACTTTCGATATCGAAAAGCTCAAGCAAGTTCTAGAACCCAAACAACAAGGCTATCAAAACACAACTAATGTGATCAATTATTTAGCCAGTCACGACCGATCCCACTTGCTGGCGGAAGCAAGCTTTCGGGATATCGATCAAGAAGCGGCTTTTAAACGCGCTAAATTGGGAGCAGTTTTGTTGGTCACAGCAGTAGGAATACCGCTGCTGTGGATGGGCTAAGTGTTTGGACAATCCACTCGGCAAACTCCCAACCAGCCGAATAAACTGCAATGGTCTTTGTTGAAAAATCAGCCCAATCATGAGTTGTTGGAATACTACAAACAGGTGATTCTGCTGCGAGAACATTGGCCGGCACTTTATACCGAAAATATTGAATTTATCCACGAAAATCCCGAAGCCAAAGTCATCGCTTACTACCGTTGAAGCGATGAGGGAACGCGAGCAGTAGTTGTCGCTAATTTTTCGCATACTTATCTATCTGGTAACAGCATTCCTAAGTTTCCGGCTGCGGGAACTTGGCACGAGTGGATGTATAACAAAATAGTAGAAGTTGGGGAAGAAGGGTTTAAGTTTGATGTGCCGGAATGGTCAGCCCAAGTATTTGTTTGAGAGCGGCAGAATTATGTCTCCAGGCAGATGATAGAGGAAGTTGTACAACATTAAATGGTATCTAGGATGGGCGAACACAACTCAAGAAACTGGGTTTTCCTACCGGGGCAGAAGGCTGGAACGATACTTTTTTAGAGAAAAATCCGGTTTCTGCGTCCAACAGTGCGATCCTCATTCCTGGTATTGAGAATAAAAATTGCACGGCGACGTGCCAACTGTCAATTAACAAGTCAATTAACACAAACTTTGTCGGAGGACAAACTCTATGGGCTGGCTAAAAAGATTGTTTGGTTTAGAAAAACTTGAAAATCAAGAAACTGTTGACGCTCCTGCTTACCAAGCACCTGTAGCGGAAGCTCAAGCTCAAGCTCAACCTGCTGCGAGCAATCAGACAATCCCGCCGGAACGCATGGGATTGAATGGCGAATACGATCAAAGCGGTTTAGCTAAACGGGTGGCTCAGGCTTTCGATGCAAATCCAGAGGTTGCGGATATTGAGACTGTTTATGTGGCTCAACTGGGCACTACTGTGGTTCTCAAAGGTACAGTTCCCGATCAGGCAATTGTCAACAAGTTAGTGACAATTGCTAAAGGTGTTAAGGGTGCAACTGGCGTGGAAACTGATCAAGTTACTGTCGGGTAGCGCGACGGTTATTTCTAACAGTTAACCGTTAGCAGTTAACAGTTAACCAGTTAGTAGTTAACAGTTAACTGTTTTTTTGATTTATCTTTTTTTTAGTAAAAAATATGACAGGGGAAACCTTAGAACCTACTCGGGGGAAATTAGAACGCACTCTTTCGCAGGGAATTCAAGCTTTGTACCGCTCTCAACTCGGACACCAAACGAGTCAAGCGCTCTGCAATCTTTTGGATAACAAATTGATAATTGTTATCGAAAATGGGCTTACTCAACCAGAAAAACTGCTGGCTCAGAACGGTCAGCACGATTTGGCTTTGCAGGTGCGAGAACAACTACAATCAGTTCTGGAACTGTTAGTGAAAGATTTAATCAAAGAGGTTTTGGGCGTGGGAGTGACTGATTGGCTCAGCGATGCGACCTTGGAGACTGGCCGCACGGGAACGATCGCAATTTTGGACTCTGCACCTAAAGTTCGCGATTCTAGTTCTAAGTCTAAAACTCAATCAAAACCAGTTGAGAGTTGATGTGCTGGCGGATAATTCTTTCTAAATCCTGGATGTTAAAAGGTTTGGAAAGGTATTCCACGCAGCCGGCTTGGAGAATCCGATCGCGGTCTTCTGGTTTGGCTAGTGCTGTGATAGCAACAATCGGAATATGTCTCAGGTCGGGGTTTTGTTGAATGCGTTTTACTACTTCCATACCGTCTATATCCGGCAAGCAAATGTCGAGTACGATTAGGTCGGGAGGTCGATCGACTGCTGCTGAAAGAGCTGTGTACCCGTCAACGGCTCCTACGCACTCGCAGCCGAATAAATCGAGTATTTGTGTCAGCAGCTCTAAGTTGTCGGGATTGTCGTCTACAGCCAAAACTAAAGGACGCTTGTCTACCGTTGGTTGACCGTTATTTAAAAACGAGGATTCCAATTTCTTCTTCCAAGTAGGGTAGTTCATAAATGCCGATCGAAAAACGATCAAAAAATTTGTCCCCGAGGCATTCCTCAAGTGGCGCTCCGGCACTTGAAACAGATTGGCTCGTATTTGTAGCTCTCCAATGGCCCGTTTCTGGTATGACCCGATTGTACAATATCGATGCAAGCTGGGGGCAAGAGGGCCACAGTCGATCGAACCCATCGCATCTGCTTAATTCTACCTCTCCTAGCGCCAATTACCAACTTAGGCGCTCTTGGTGCGTTTGCCTTGGTAAAAACACGCCATAAATACCGAAAATCTTACCAATAAAGCATCCTCGCTTAATAGCCTTGAAGAGTGGCGACAGCTTTTCAGGGTACTAACCACATTAGACGTGGGTTCCCATAGATGGATCTACCTAAAGGAAGATTCTAACCGATACTTAATTTTAATAACTTCCACCTGGTGAGAGATACTTGTTACTCTACTTTATACTTCAATGTTTTTAAGTAGTAATTATTGCAAGTTTAGCAAGTAAAAAAATCTGTTTTTACTTTGGTTTAAACGCATATTAACCTAGGAGGTTTTGATGACAATTCCAATCAGAGACGACCTGACTTACATTTTGCTCAAAAAGATTGGCAGCGGAAACGGCAAGGGAGAGTCGGAAATTAGGAACGCAGCCGAAGAATATGTCGGTCACCAGGTGGCGGAAGCGGAATTGCTCGGTCATCTGGACTACCTAAACCAAAGAGAATTTATCAAAGCGGAGTTTAGTGGAGAACCTTACGGAGGAGCTGAGTTATTGCCACCTTTAGTGGCATTCCAACAAGCTCAGTTAACAGAAAAAGGCCGCAAACTGTTACACAAAATGGAGACGAATCCTCCGACCTCGCTCCACCAAGAAGGATCGGCAGTTCCTATCGCTTCAAAGGATATGCCGTTTTTGGAAAAAGTGATGGTAAACGGTCACTTGGAGGATATTTTTGATGCCAGGGACATTACCGAAGTAGTGTACCGGGTCATGCGCGATGTGATGACAAAAGATGCCATCGAGCACGTGGAATCTGAATTGCACAAAGAAGTTTTGCCTACGGATGACAAAACCCTGCAACAAGAAATAGCAGATCTCTGGAAAGATACCAATCCGCTGGTGGGATTGCTCAGCCGCATACGTCAGCCTTTGACCGGCCCGCCTGCACCTGCGGGAATCGATGGCAATTTGTTTGCACGGAGGGTGGAACTAGAAGGCGCACTTCCTTCGGGAGTAAAACCGGAAACTGCGATCGCGGCTGTATTCTCGGCAACGAAGGATGAGTTGTCCGCGGAGCGAATTCAGGAAATAGCTGGCTTTTTGCCGGACAGAATTCAGGAAATTTGGGAGTCGGCTTAACGGGATATTTCCGGGTATAAATACTTACCAGCCGGGTTGACGAACCAGTATTCTCCCTCCAGAGGGCACAATATTGCTTGGTCAACCCGGTTTCTCTATACCTTTTGTCTTGTAGCTCTGCAATTGCTTTTTAGTGAGGACTTGAGTCCTGATCCAACTCGATCGGACTTGAGTCCTCACTACTTGTCTGCTCGCTCATTCCTTGCCTTGTAACTGCTGTGAAAAAGCCGGTTTCTCACCAAAATTTGTCGAAAAACCAGAAAGAACTCCAGAAACGGGGTTTTTAAATCCCGGGTTGGGTAAGTCTTATAGACGCGAGGAAAATGTTGTATTCTATAATACAGGGCGAGTTAACACGGTGGCTCGCAAAAATGCTGTCAACAGCCCTGGAGATGAAAAGGGATGGCCCGCACCAAAGTTAGACAAATGTCACGATCGACCCTGGAACAAGAGATTTTACTCAATCGAATTACCAATCGCATCCGCAACTCTTTAGAACTGCAAGAGATTTTGACGACAACGGCGCGAGAAATCCGCAGTTTTTTAGCTAGCGATCGAGTAAAAGTTTATCGCTTTGAGGCCGACGGTAGCGGCGAGGTCATTGCTGAGTCCATCAACGGCGACAATTTGCCATCTATGCTGGGTTTGCGCTTTCCACCAGGCGACATTCCCCAGAGTGCTCGGGAAATGTTTCTTAAAGCGCGCCAGCGAGTGATTGTTGATGTGGAATTGAAGCATCAAACACTTAATCGGTTAGATTGTCCCGAAACCGGCAAAACTTTAGCAGTTGAAGATATTAGCTATCGTCCTGTAGACCCCTGTCATGCTGAATATCTGAAGGCTATGGGGGCACGTTCTTCTCTGACGGTGCCGATTTTGCATCAAAATCACCTTTGGGGACTGTTGGTGTCTCACCACAGCCAACCGAAACGGTTTAGCGCTCGAGAATTGAAAATGGTGCAGTTGCTTGTGGATCAACTTTCAATTGCGATCGCCCAATCTTTTCTGCTGAGTCAAGCTCGACAGCAAGCGCGCGACGAAGCCGTTGTCAACCAAATTACCAGTTTGCTGCATTCTCCTCTGGAACTAAACGAAATTCGCAAAGCAGTTCTCGAACAAACTGTCAAGCATTTGCATGGTTCGGGAGGACGACTGTACCTTGCAGCGGAGTTTGGCGATCGGCCAGCTTTGCTTTATACCTGTGGCCAGCAGCCCACGGACCTCGACCTTGAACTCAGCCCGTTTTGGCAGCAGATCATGGGGTTTGACCACCAAGGCGATCAAGCAAAAACTGCTAATCATCCCAGGCAATTAGGTATTTTTGAAAATATATATTCCCAGAATTACAGTTCAATTGACAGCAATGTTTCCAGTTTTCTTGTACCGCACTTGTACGCAATTTCCGATATTTCTAAAGAACCTCAACTTAAATCTGTATCTGCCAATTTAGTCGCAGCTTCCATTCGATCATTTTTGGCAGTACCGTTGCAATATCGGCAACAGTGCATCGGCTGTCTCACCGTTTTTCGCAGCCCTATACAAACCGAAATTTTGTGGGCGGGCCGTTGCAGTTCGGACGCCCGGCACGATCGTCCCCGACAGTCCTTTGCAGCTTGGAAAGAAATCAAAACCGGCGAAGCTCAAAAGTGGACCAGCGAGGAACAGAAGCTAGCACAATCTTTAGGAACTCACCTGTACATGGCTGCAATGCAGAGGCGCGTCGAGGCGATGATCCGACATCAAGCTTCTCACGACCCATTAACTGGTTTACCTAATAGATTACTGTTTAATGAAAGGCTGTCTTTAGCTTTAGCTAGCGCTCACCAAAATGGAGAAATGCTGGCAGTAATCTTTCTAGATTTGGATCGATTTAAAAATGTTAACGATACTCTCGGTCACCCAGTGGGCGATTTGTTGCTGCAAAGTGTATCTCGGCGTTTGAGTAAGTGTTTGCGCGTGGGGGATTCGATTGCTCGTTGGGGCGGAGATGAATTTACTGTGCTGCTGTACAATATCAATACCCCAGAGGAAGCAACTAAGATTTGCCAGCTAATTATCCAGAGTTTAAGCAGTCCTTTTGATTTTGAGGGTCTGGAACTTTATACTAAGGCTAGCTTGGGAATTGCCTTGGCTCCTTATGACGGAGAAGATGCAGAAACTTTGCTGAAAAATGCTGATGCTGCGATGTACAAAGCTAAACAGAAAGGTCGCAATAATTATCAGTTTTACACGCGGGCGATCGGCAGTAAAGTCTCCGAGGATCTTAACTTAGAAAATCATCTTTACAAAGCTATAAAAAAAACTGAGTTTGTCCTGCACTATCAACCACAAATAAACTTAAATACTGGCAAAATAGTCGGCATGGAAGCTCTGATTCGCTGGGATCATCCCGAACGCGGTTTGATTTCTCCCGATCGATTTATTCCCTTAGCTGAGGAAACAGGATTAATCTGCCAAATTGACGAATGGGTGATGCGGACTGCTTGCTTGCAAAATCGAGAGTGGCAGTTACGGGGATTGCCGCCGATGCGAATAGCGGTGAATTTATCAGCCCGCCAGTTTCTGCAACCTCACACAGTACAAATCATCGCTGAAATTTTATCAGAAACCAAGTTAAATCCCGAATATTTAGAAATAGAAATTACCGAGAGCATTGCTATGACAGATGTGAGCTTTACGCTGTCGGTATTGCAGCAGTTGAAGGACATGGGAATTCACATTTCTCTGGACGATTTTGGCACCGGTTATTCTTCACTGTGGTCTCTGAAAAGCTTTCCCCTCAATAATTTAAAAATAGACAAATCTTTCGTGGCCGATTTGGTGACCGGTAGCAGCGGTGCTACTATTGTGAAACTGGCGATCGGCTTGGGACAGGGCCTGAATTTACAGGTGATTGCCGAGGGTGTGGAAACAGCAGAACAGTTGGCATTTTTGCACTCGCATCAGTGCGATATAGGCCAGGGTTACTTCTTTAGCAAACCAATACCGGCGGCCGCTATAACCCAAGTGTGCCTAGAAAATCAACGTGGAAACAAACAAGAGCTTCTATTTTGAGTTGGGAATTAGATTTATTCTGAAAAGCGATATCTGTAGGACACGGCGAAAGCCTTTGTCCCTACGGCTGGCTTTTAATAATTGGTATAATATGGAGGACTGTAGTAAGACTTTTTTAAATTGGTATTACATTATGTCCGCTAGAACGACCACAATAAAATTGGTTTGTAGTAATACCAATTTAATGTGAAGTTGCACATATCTCGATCCCCCTAAATCCCCCTTAAGAAGGGGGACTTTGAGCGGAATCTTGTCCCCCCCTTATTAAGGGGGGCTAGGGGGGATCTGATTCTATGCAGCCTCATAAAAAATTGGTATAAGGGCTAAAGTCCTCACTACAAACAGGTTGATTAGGGGTAAGGGACTAGATTTGATATTACTGCCAAACAAACACTTTCGCTTCGTATTCCGGCAAGTCTATCATAATATTGTTATCGCCCGATTCCACATCATAATTGCCCGTCCATTCGTGCCACGTTCCGTTTGCCGGGAAGTGGGGAACGCTGTAACCAGCTAAATAATTTTCCGACATATTCGCTACTACTACAACTCTCGAACCTTCATCGTTCCAGCGAGTGTAAGCAAAAACTTTCGACTCGGGGTCTTCGTGGAAAAATTCAATGTTTTCTGTGTAAAGTGCTTGGTTATTTTTACGCAGGTGAATTAAGCCTTTGTAGTATTCCCACAAACCTTTATTCAGGTCATTTCCTAGCAGCGTCCAGTCAATCTTAGCTTGCTCAATTGTTTTGGCTTTGTATTCGCCAAATTCTTCGCCCATCCAAATTAGTGGCACGCCAACTGCTGTCATTAACAGCACGGTTCCTAATTTCGCCCGCTTGAAGGCTGCTTCATCCAAAATTCCGCGATCGCCCAATTCGGCAAAAACGCGATCGTGGTCGTGATTGCTCAGATAATTCACTACATTCGTAGCACCCAAGTAACCTTGCCGCTTGCAGTCGATTACCTCTTTGAGGCGTTCTAAATCAAAATTGTCGCCGCAGAGTTGTGGAATTATCGAGTGATAGAAACTGTCGTGCCAGCAGCCGTCCATCGGCCCGTCTAGATTCGTGATGCTGGGCTCGTCGGGAATGTATTCGGCAACGGTGTAAAACGGTTTGGGGCCGGCGACACTTTTGGCTTCTTGAACGACCCAGTGCATGAAATCGTAGTTAGCAATTTGTCGCGCCGCGTCGAAACGAATGCCGTCGAGATGATATTCTTGAATCCAGAAGCGGACTGTATCGCCAGCAAATCTGCGCGCCGGGAAAGTTCCTAAGTTTTCGTCGTAGAATTCGTAGTTAAATTCCGGGCCCCAATTGTTGTCTGCATCGCGGGGTTCGTGGTGATACCAATAATCGTGATCGATTTGAGTGAGGGGGCTCGACGCTTCCGAGTGGTTGTAAATCCCGTCCATGATGACGCGAATCCCGCGCCCGTGACACTCGTCTATCAGGTTTTTGAGTTCTTCTGTGGTTCCGTAGCTGGACTCGGCAGCCAAGAAGTAGCGGGGGTTGTAGCCCCAACTGTAGTCGCCCGGGTATTCTTTGAGGGGCATGAGTTCGATCGCGTTGATGCCGAGTTCGACTAGGTAATCGAGTTTTTCGACGACGTGCTTGTACTTGCCGCGGGCCAGGGGATCAGCTTCGCCGCCGGAAAAGTCAGCAACGTGCATTTCATAAATCACTAATTCCCGATCGGCCGGTAGCGGTTTGTCGTCGTGTTTCCAGACGTAGGTATCAACAATGCGCGACCCATCTTTGATCCGAACAAGGCCGTTTTGAGTAGGATCGTCGATGTCAGTCGCGTAGGGATCGACCACATCTACCCACTGATCTGCTTCCAGAAACCAGCTTTTCGACTGAACCCGAAATTTGTATTGATAAACGCCATCCTCCAACTCAACTCGCGTGCAGAAATAACCTTCTTCGTTCTTTTCCATCGGAATCTCTTCCCAATTAGAAAAAGAGCCAATCAAGGCAGCTCCTTTATTGTAGGGAGCAAATAACTTGAATTCAATTGGAGCAGCCATAATACCTCTTTCTAAAATATTTCAGTAGCAGTTGATACTTTTAATTTGGCAAATTTAAGCGGACTCAGCATCGCTCTGCGGATATAATTTCTTTAAGCCTTAACTATTTCTAAAAGTATGGTAATCTTGCCTCTGCCTGCGCCTTTTATGAAGTGATATCGCGCAATATGGGCAGTGTGAGCGAAATTTATCTAACTGGCGATCGCTCAACAATAAGTATTAGTAGTATGAGATTTTTTTAGCATCTATCTTAAGGTAGATTTACTTGTTAAAACATTAAAAAAATATCTGTACTGGGATAGATGCAACTTTAAAATTTACCCTTTTTCTAACAAGAAACAATTGCTCGGCTGGTGCACACTGCCTCCCCTAATTTTTTGGTAACAATTAGTCAGTCGGTGTACAGTGCACACCCTAAATCAGTGGCCGTAAGGTGCGCTAGGCGCACCCTACTTTTAACTTGATTTTGCCTGACGATAAGGCTTCATCCAACCAAGCCAGAACGCAGGGCGAGAACGGCAGCCTGAGTGCGGTCATCAGCACACAACTTGTTCAAAATATTGCGGACGTGAGTTTTGACTGTACCTACAGTAATGTAAAGCTTTTCGGCGATTGCAGCATTGCTGTAACCCTGCACGATCAGTTCCAAAACCTCTAATTCCCGCTCGGTTAAAGGGTAAGTCTCAATAATGTGGCTAAACTCGGGTTCGGCAGCCTTAATTGTGACTCTTTTGCCCTCCGCCTTCGGTTCTTCCGGTGTCGGTTCCTGAGTGCGAGCTTGTTTCAGGACGATACGGGCGATCGCCGGATCAATCCAAGAGTTACCTTCGTGAGTTACTTTAACTACGTCTAATAACTGATCGAAGCTAATATCTTTCATGCAGTAAGAGTCAGCTCCGGCGGCAAAAGCTGCCAGAACTTCTTCTTCATTGTCCTGAAAAGTCAGAATCAAAATTTTTGTATCGGGATCAGACTCCCCTACCGATTTTTTGAACTTTTGTGTAAGTTCAATGCCATCAAAATCCGGCAACCCAATATCTACAATTGCCACGTCAGGTTTTGAAGACTGAAGCAGTTTCAATCCATCTGTAGCGTTAGCTGCATCGCCGACAACTTCTATAGTGTCACGCTGTTGTAAAGCTGTGCGGATGCCGACTCTTGTTAGGTCATGGTCTTCTATCAAAGCAACGCGAATTTTACTCATCTTTCTTCCAACAGTCCCCTAGACTTTTAAAATATCGTCAACTGACTCAGCTAAACTGAGAAAATTTGAGAAGGTGTCCTGATTTATGGTTTGACAGGCCGCACATCATTTTCAAGCATACTCATGCAGCCGCCAAGAAAGCAAGTTAATTTTTAAGTTATGTGGCGGCGATGCCTGCACGAGCCTTCCTCGGGACAGGTAAGCTCTCAATGTTTCAATAGTTTAACTGAATTATCTCATTGTCCGCCCCTTGATAGAGGTAAAGATACCACTACCCGGATAAGTTTAAAGTATAAAAAATTTTGAGGCACTTGGGCCGTCAAAATAAATAAAGCTAGCAGTACGAGTCTTTAGCCGGTGTTAGGGCTCAAGTTCTATGGTTATTTATAAAACCTGTTATGACTCACTATCACGGCAAGAACTCTTTTCCCTCGGAGTTTTCCGACGCGGAAATATTACACAAAGTATCTGAAATAACATCCCCCCAACAGCAAGTTTGCGACCGCGAAACTCAGGAAGATCGCCTGTGGGAGGCAACTCCTCACATAATTTGGAAAGCATATGCCGATGGCTGGGTGACTTATTTAGGTCAGTGCTGGGAGGAATATACGGGGGTACCAGCAGCAGCAGCTTTGGGTTTCGGCTATCTGGCGCAGGTCCACCCAGAAGACCGTCCTCGTCTGTTGGCGAAGTCGCGCATTTGTGAGTTCCCGCCGCCAAGTTACGAAATTATATTTCGTCTGCGGACGCGAGAGGGCACTTACCGCTGGAATCTGGCCAGAGCAACGCCCGCTAATCCAGAGAGTCAGGAAGTTTTAGAATGGGTGGGAACGTACACAGATATGGACGCGCTGCAACAAACTCAAGTTGATCCCCAAGCAGGATCAGAATTTTTGCCCCATCAAGCGCGCTCGGAAGCCAACTTCAAAGCAGAAAAGTTGTGCGAAGCCGGGACGCTAAGGGACGGGGGCCAGGATTTGCACGCGATCGATCTGTTTACCAATCAGTTGAGCCAGCGCGCTAGTAACTTAGGTCAGTTGTTGCAAGCCATCGCGGACGCGACTGTAGAGGTGATCGCAGGAGCTGAATTTTGCCTAGTTGCTCTCCTGGAGTGCGATTGCAGCGGCCTCAAACTCACCGCTGTCGGGGGCACGGAAAACTTTGCTGGCCAAACCCCGCACGTGCAAAACAAGCTGCTGTGGAAAGCATTTGCGACGGGAGAGCCTGTACTGTGGCGGTCGGAGTGCGAGGACGGGCTGCCGGCGGCGGCCTGTGCAGCGGCGATCGAGTCGGGAGAAAACGGGCGTTTGGGTGTGTTGGCGATCGGCAACGGGAAAGACACTAAAGCGATTGACGGGCAAGCTCAGCAACTGCTGGCGGTGATGGGAAAACAAGCTGCGATGGCGATTAACAGCGCGCGGGCGATCGAAAAATTAAAAAAGCAGGAACAGCTTTTAGACTTACAAAACGAGCTGCTAATTCGCCAGCAGGAAGAACTGGAAAATCAGGGCCGACGCCTTCAACAGCAAAAATTGCAACTGCTAGAAGCAGCCAAGTTAAAATCGCAATTTTTGGGCATCATGTCCCACGAATTGCGAACTCCCATGAATTCGATTATCGGCTTTTCCCAATTGCTGCTGCGCCAGCACAAACAACTGCTCAGTGCCCAGCAAAAAGAGATGGTGGGGCGCATTTTACATAACGGCAAAAACCTGCTAGTGCTGATTAACGATATCCTCGACCTCTCCAAAATCGAGAGTGGTCACCTAAAATTACAAATTGAAGAATTTGATTTAGCGGATTTAGTAATGGATGTCGCCCTGGAATTCAGAAATCAAGCCACCGAAAAGGATGTGGTAATGTCCGTCAGCGTGTGCTTGCAAAATCAGTTGATACTTAATGACAAGTTGCGCCTGCGGCAACTTTTGGTCAATCTTGTTTCCAACGCGGTTAAATTCACGCATCGGGGCAGCATTTGCATTGAAGTGCGGGAATTAAATTGCGATCGGCTAATTATAACTGTTCAGGATACAGGAATCGGCATCTGTGAAACTGATCTTCCCCACATTTTTGACAAGTTCCGCCAAGCCGACCAAACCACAACCCGCCACTATCCAGGCACCGGTTTAGGACTAGCTATTTGTGCCTCTTTAGTCAAGATGATCCACGGCACAATTACTGCCGACAGTCAAGTAAAAAAAGGTTCGACATTTCGGATCGAATTTCCGCGAAAAATTCACCACAAAAAACTCATTTCCTGACTGCCAACATTTTTTACATATATAAGAAGAAGCGGCGGTTAAAACCGATCCTACCAAAACTTTTGTTACTCTATAAGACACTAAAAAATCAACAGGGCTAATATCAATTCCGGTTGAACCCGAATGATTGTTGACTGTTGACTGTGATCCAAAAAACTGAAAATTGTGCTTATATTTTTTGGCAGATTGAAGGAGAATTAGGCAAAAAAAGGGTTTGACCCCCGAATTATAGCAGTAAGGTGCACCGAAGAGCACCCTACATATACACGACTAAGGCAAAAAAAGGTTTGACCTGCGAATTATAGCGGTAAGGTACGCAATTTAGTCCGCAGAGACGGACTTCTTTTGACTCTATGCAGCGGTTTGAAGGGCCGAGTTTTCTTTAAAGACTAGAAGTTTTCCCTACTTCTGCCTGAGTAGCAATTGGTTTAACATCGGTGTAGCCCATATTATTAGCTACGTCACGCAGCACCGAAATTTGCTGTTCAAAATCAAGACCTTCAATTTGACCCAACACGCCATTGACAGCCTCAGTTGCCTCATATCCTTCGGGGATATCGACAATTTTTTCCCCCATACCAATAGCCCAAGCATACCAAACCACCAACTGATTGTTAGCAGTTAAAGCTCCGTAAGCGTGAGAATACGGCGTGTCGTCGCGGTTGACAATACCGCGCATTATATTCAGTTGTTGGTCATGGGAAAGCTTGTAAAAATCATCGAGCAGCATGGGAGCTAACTGTGGGTCAGCGGCGGCGGGAGCGGCTGGTGTAACTGAATCTCCCATTTTTTCATAAACAAAGTAGAGCAGCGCCAGTTTTTCATCTGTACCCAACCCGTTGATTGCCTGAACGATGTTTTGAGTGTCGTTGGAGAGTGAGTGAGGATTGGTCGCGGCGGGTGAGTTCATAAATAAAATTCCTTAAAAATGTTTCCAGAATATATAAGTATCAAGATTTGTAAGTGCAAGTCACCATCCCCGAGAGGTAATACGATTTTAGATTTTAAATTTTAGATTTTAGATTAAACAATGGGGAAGGGCTGAGTATGTATGGGTTGGGAGCTTGCCTAAAGCTGTATTCTTTTCGGAAAGTGGTGTAATGTTAAGGCACTACCCTAGAAGAAATCATTCTTAAGATAGAAGCCAACGATACATCTGCGGGTAGATGAAAAAGGCGGGGATTGAAAGTAATAATTGATACAGTGAATTGTTAAATAAAACTAGCAAGGAGTCGGCTATGTCTGAAATCAATACAGAAGTCAATAACACTGAAAACTTTGACGCTCAGCAGATCACTGAAAGCGCGGAAGCTGGAGAACAAAAGTTGCCGACCGTTGATGTATCAGCAGACTACGAAGCTTCAAAAGAATTCAGCGTTAGTGACATCGATCGCACGGGTGCCGGCGCTCAAGCTGCCGCCGCTGCAACTGCACCTAAATTTGATATTCCGGCTCCTAAAGACATCCCCCTGCCGGCAGATACAAGCGGCAATCCCAATGATTTTCGTTCGATGGCTCAGGAAATTACGCCTGCTGGTACACCGGGCAATGTTACCGACGATTTGATGCAGAAAGCGATCGATCTTGGGACTCCCGGCAGTTAATTTAAAAATTCTCCATCCTCGACGGACAACCTCTGTATTGTAGGGTGCTTATGGCCTGCCTTACCCCTATAATTCGCGCGTCAAATCACTTTTTGCATAAGTCCTGAATTGTCAAGTGAGCGCACGATAAGCTGCAATATAGCAATCCTAAATGAGTCGTAAATTTTTGACCTCACCCCAGCCCTCCCCTTATCAAGGGGAGGGAGTAAGAAATTCACAAATGATTTAGGATGGCTTGAGAGTAGGGACACAACATAGTTGTGTCCTTAAGCAGTTAATTTTTTGTGTCCCTAATCGCTTAATTTTAAGTCGATCGCCCGACAAATTTTGCCGACAGTGCGATCGCCCAAAACTTCAATTACTAAATCCACCCGATCGCCCTCCAGCATCGACTTAATAAATAACTCGGGATGTAGCGCTTTCCAGAAGTATTCAACAAACCGATTAATTTCAGCTTCTGACATTCCCGACTTCCCCACCGCTATCATTTCCCGTTCCGCCTGATTGCGCCAGACTTTAGAAATGCGATAATCTTGGGGATACAAAACCATCAACCGATCTAATCGGTTCCACAGCGGCAGATAGTCGTGCAGCTTCGCATTCATATCGCGCGCAAACTGACAGTCGCCCTCTGTGGAAATCGGAAACGGTGCAGCCGCCAAAAACTCGTTCAATTTCGCATCAGCCACCGGATTCACGCCGACAAACCAACCTTCAAAAAGTACAATATCCGCACCGGAAATAATTTCGGGTTGACTTCGCTCTCCTGCACCTCCGTAGGCAGATTTGTCAAACCTGGGAATTTCTATATTTTTAATTATATCGGGTTTGAGAGCATCAGATTTGGGATTGTCAACTGCTGCTAAATTGTGAGTTAGAGAACCGCGTAACTTGTCTAAAATTGCGATTCCCAAGTCAATATCGTGAGTGCCGGGGGGGCCGCGCCAAATTAAACGTGGGTCGGCTTTTTGAAGTTGTTGACGATCGGCATAAGTCTTGTAAATATCGTCTAAAGAAAGGCTGACAGTAGAATATCCCATTTTTCCCAGAATCAGCCTCAAAACTTGGCATAAAGTTGTTTTTCCGGTTCCTTGCCCTCCTAAAATTCCTTGAATTAAAGGACGGTTTAAACTTTGTTTTGCAGCCGATAATTGCATTGCCAGCGGCAGCCACAGATGCCACAAAGTTTCAAGAAAAACAGTTGACTTTAAGGGGAAAGTATGGAGTTCGTCAAGAAGAGAAAAGAATAAATCGGTTTTGCAGCGGACAACATCGGCTACAGTGTCGGGAGTAATGCCAAAAGCGCGCGTTAGCGAAGCCCTCGAAGAGGATCGCACATCATCCGCAAGTTCCCAAAAAGCCAGTTGATCGAAGTCTGGAGCGATCGGGCGATCGCCCGCTTGCCACCGGCGTAAAATTTCAACAGGGGTTACAGTCGATCGATCCATATTCTCCAAGCTCTTGATGCGGGGGGGGTTTTGTACAAATATTATCTGCAATTGACAAATATTTGACCCCACCCAAAACGGATACAAACCCCAACTCCTGTCGTGGAGAACTCCCACATTTCGACCTTAGTTCAAAATCCGAAATTCATCTGTGGAATACATCTCAAATCTAAAATCCTTCGACTGAGGGCTGAGGCCGAAGTCTAAAATCTCAAATCGACTGACACTCAACTCGGCACTACAGGTTCAAATTTTTTAAGAGCACGTTTATATAAATATTATCTAAAGCAAACAAATATTTCACCATTTTTTAAGAGCCGAGTTTGAAAGCCTCCACAAATAAATTGTAAGTCAGACCAATTTTCAGAGCATTGAGCATCTCCACCCACAAAGAACGGGCGGCAGACCGCCGACCACCGTAAACCAGCCAGTTCGCGAACTCCGTCAACAACACCAACAGCCCGGCTGCGATAATATCCCAATCTGCAGATTGTCCGGCGATCGTCGAAATAGCTGTTCCCAAAAAAGTGCCGAACAGCAGGCTAATTATCAGGAGCGAAATCCGCCGCCAAGGATTGCTAAGCCAGCCTCCGAAGCGATCGCCCAGAACATCAATCAATCTGTTAATTCGGGTATTCTGCATAAAAGTTATACCACTTGAGATGTGAGATGTGAGATTTGAGAGGCGGAATGACTGATGAATATTAGGGTTGGGAGTACGGGCTTATAGTGGCATTCTTTTTTTCAACTGGTATTAAAAGTTATACGGATGAGTAAACAAATGACTCTCGCAACCAACTCCAAATCCTTATCGGTGTCAGTATGTCACAATCTAAAATCTAAAATTTAACATCTAAAATGGTATTGAGCGATCGGCGCTTTATAGCCGAGAACGCTCAAGTAATTAAGTGTAACTGTATCTTGTGGCACAGCAGACCCTGGTTTTATATTAAAAATAGTTAAGACTCATTGCGGGTGCAGCCTATCCTTTAAGCCTAAAATTTATGAATCTTAAAATTTACCAGATCGTAATTGGAGTGTCGATCGTCCTAATTACAGGAATGTTTCTAGGACGTTTTGAAATCACTATCTCCAACGGTTCAAATCAGTCGAGCGATTGGCCATCACAAGCCACCGCATATCCCCCCACACCCCCCGTTTCCCCAGTCGCGACACCTTCTGCAGGCACCGCCAGCGAGCCCAAATCCGACTCAATACCAACCCCCCCAGATCCAGAAGAGGAATTGCTTTCCTCAATCCCTGCAAATACTAATGCCTCCGGCAGTCTGCGCGTTAGCAATCGCAGCGAACACCCAGTGCGAGTGGCCCTGCTGTCGAAACGGCAATCCAAGGAATCCTACGGCAAACCGGCCCACTGGGATTTTGCACCGGGGGAAGGCGGCGGCAAGGGACTGATGCTATCGCTGCCGGAGGGCAATTTAGAAGTCAAACGGGGAGACATTCTGGTGGTTTTTGCTCAGGATGGTTCTCGCCGCTACTGGGGGCCTTACGTCGCCGGGGAGACAGCCTCGCCCGCTTGGAACAGCACAGCCGGAGAATGGCAATTAATTTTGCAGCCGTGAACACTTAGCTGCAGGTGCCGAGATTTTGGTCGAGAAACCCGGTTGATACGGTTTTATTGAGAACGATGCGGCTATGTGAGTTTAACCTCACATAGCCGCACCATTATAAAGAACAGGCATCTTGCCTGTTCCACAAAGAGTGAATTTTCTTGTGGGGAGTACGGGTTGGGCAGGAGATCCCGCCCATGAAATGCTGGTTGAGAATGGTGCAACATCTCTGTTGAACTGGATTTGATCGACTTGGGAGTTTCGAGAATGCGAATCTTTCGGTAGACTCTCTATGCGAGCTAAAATTTTAAATCTAAAATCGCAGGAAGTTTGGGTGAAGGAAGTTATTAAAAGTTGGTCAGAGTTTAGAAATCGCCCGTTAGCGAAGCCCGCCCCTACGGGGGCTACGCCAACGAAGAGGATCCCACCAAAGCTGCTGTCGCTATTGTGGCTGTTCGCGATCGCCTGGGTAGGTTTCTTGTGGAATCTCGGCAACATCGGTTTAGTTGACGAAACCGAACCGTTGTTTGCCGAAGCCGCCCGTCAAATGACGGTGACAGGGGATTGGATCACTCCTTATTTCAACGGCGCAACCAGGTTTGACAAGCCGCCGTTGATTTACTGGCTGATGGCGGTGGCGTACCGCACTCTGGGCGTTAACGAATGGGCCGTGCGTCTTCCGTCGGCTTTGTGCGCGATCGGTCTGACTTGCCTCGGATTTTATACCCTATCGAAATCACAGGAAGAAGGAAGTTCGGCAACGGATTCTGTAACGGATTTAACGGATGTCAGGAAGCAGGAAGAAGTTGGATGGAAGCCGGAAGAAGAAACAGAGAATCAACACTCAAAACTCAAAACTCGCCGTCTTCCCCTCTTTTTTTCTACTCCTTGGATTGGTGCGGCCCTAATAGCTTTAAATCCCCACACTATTGCCTGGGGACGAACTGGCGTTTCAGATATGCTATTAGTCGGCTGTATGTGTTCGGCACTCCTCGCATTTTTCCTCGGTTACACTCTAGAAGAACAGAGAAAACAAGCAGAATTTTCCACTGTTTCCGCTTCCCGATTTCCCAATAAGTGGTATCTAACTTTTTACGTACTAATTGCCTTAGCAATTCTGACTAAGGGGCCTGTGGGAATTGTCGTGCCAGCGCTGATTATTGGCTGTTTTGGGCTTTATTTGGGAAATTTTCGGCAACTTTTGCGCGAAATGCGTCCGGTGTCGGGAATCTTAATTATTCTGGCGATCGCCCTGCCTTGGTACATTTTAGTTATTTTAGCCAATGGTCAAACTTATATTGACAGCTTTTTTGGCTATCACAATTTCCAGCGTTTTACTGGAGTAGTCAACAAGCACTCGGCGCCTTGGTATTTTTACTTTTTTGTAGTGCTAGTGGGTTTTGCACCTTGGTCGATTTATTTGCCTGTGGCGATCGCCCGTACTCGTTTTTGGCAGCGCAGTTACTGGCGTCGTCAACCGCGATCGGCTCAGTTGAGTTTATTTGCCTTATTTTGGTTCGGGTGCATCTTTGGCTTTTTCACGATCGCCGTGACCAAATTGCCAAGTTATGTATTGCCTTTAATCCCCGCCGCAGCGATTTTGGTAACGCTGCTGTGGAGCGATATCATTGCAGGTAACGAACCCGAAAACAGGCGGACAAAGTTAGAAAAAAAACCGAATTCTTTACCGCGAGGACTGTTAGTTACATACATTTTCAATGTCGTATTTTTATTAATTATAGCCGGAGCAACTTTCTACTGCTACCATTGGCTGGGAGACGACCCGGCAATGCCCAATTTTCCCCAAGCAATTCAGCAGTCGGGATTGCTGATTGTCGGCGGTACGATTTGGATAATTACAGCGGTGGCGATCGCACTTTTACTGTGGCAGCGCCAACAGCGCTGGATTTTAGTTGCTAACCTCATCGGGTTAGTAGCATTTATCATCTTTGGTCTTACTCCAGCCTACAAAGTGGTGGATATCAACCGCCAGTTACCTCTGAGACAGTTAGCACAGGTTGCCGTTCAACAAAAACTGCCAGGGGAAGAGTTTATTATGGTGGGTTTCTGGAAACCAAGTCTGGTTTTTTATACCCAAGAGCCGGTGACTTACTACCGATCTCTCACAAAGGGGCTCGACTATATTAAGGAATCTAAAAACCCAACTTCTCCCTCTATTTTGTTGCTGGGATATCCAGAAAAATTTGAGCAATTAGGATTGCAGCCAAATCAATATCAATTGTTGGACAGTCGGGGCGCCTACCAACTCGCCAGGGTTCCGAGAACAGCGTTTCGATAGTGTATTGTACTGCGGCTATGGTGATGCGAGTCGTTGGAGCGGACTTGCAGGGTTTCGTTCCAGCGCTTAAATTTGGGGTACTGCCACTCAATAGTGCCGTTTGGCTGCCGTTTGGCTAAGGGTTGTGGCGGTAATTTGAAGGTTCTCGGTTGGAGCATTAAATCTGGCAGATTGAATAAAAGCTATAATCTACTCACTATCTACAACCCGAAGCTCGGAGCCTACAATGGTTTCAATTCTCAACAAACCCTCCTCGTTAATCCATGAAATTTGCCTTGAAAAAGTCGATGGGTGGAAGTTGTTCAAATTTAGTGACTCGCTCCAACAGCGCATGGAACAATTGTTAGAGAAGAAAAAGGCAGATCAACTAATAGCAGAAGAGGCAGCGGAACTCGACGCCATTGGGGAATTAGATCGTATCTTTACCCATATCAATGCAATGATGGCGGCTCAAGATGTCAATCAGTGATCCGACGAGACAGAACGTTTGGGTTAGCCACGCCCTTCAATGTATCCCTTGACAAGTTGGGTAAAAGCTAATATCTCAAGCATTAAGTACGTGAATAAATTAGCTATTATAAATGATTTATTCACTTTGCGTTTTTCAATTATTTTTAGTCCCAAACTCCCTATTAATAATTCTAGGAAAACGGAAAAGAAAAACATAGGAATGAGTGTAATCATAATTTCCAACGGCAGAAATGGAAAAGAACCAGGCTGTACAGGCACGCTGGTGTGGAAGACGAACTCTCCAATAGACGCCCCAATACATACGATAATAAAACCTCCCCCAATCGTCGATATGATATTTGTTGTAAAAGCAATAAAACTTGCTTTTAGGATACTGAGATTGAGTAGGCTTTTGTGAATGTAAGCTTCTATTGCGATAATTGGGATTAGCAAAATAATTTGATAAAAAACACTCTGACTGAATAGTGGGATTCCTGAATTAGCGAGATATAGAGATGTATTTAAGTGCATGAAAAATCCCGTATAAAACATAGAAGTGGGTCTCCCGTAGTTAGTAATGATGATAATTAGCCTGCCATTTGTTCGCCCTACCCTCAACTTGCCTGAAACAATGGATAATGGATAGGATGCCATTTTAATTGTAAAAGTGTGGTAGCTATGACTGAGTTACTGGAACGTGCGTTAGCGGAGCCCTCGAAGAGGATCGCCAAGTTGAAAACATTGTCTGCCAGCGAGCAAGATGCCCTCGCTTCAATGATTCGGGAAGAACTTGAAGACGAGAGGCGCTGGGATCAAGCATTCTCCCGTTCCCCAGATGCTCTTGCTAAACTCGCAGCTTCAGCAATGGCTGAGTATCATGCAGGCAAAACCGAAGAACTTGATCCAGAAACATTGTGAATTTACGCACTACAACCGAGTTCCGTAGATTATTTGCTGATTTACCCGAACAAGTTCAACAGCAGATACGCGGGGCGTATCGCCAGTTCAAGGAAGACCCAAGTCATCCAAACCTGCGTTTCAAGAAGGTGCATCCAGACTTACCAATCTACTCAGCCCGAATTAGCAAAAACTATCGAGCAGTTGGTCAGTTGGACGGAGAACACTGTAATCTGGTTTTGGGTTGGTTCACACGCAGAGGAGGACAAGTTTCTGGGGCAGTTGTAGCAGTGTCTACAGCCAGCCAATATCAATTAGAAAAGTGTATTTAGACAAATGGAAAATTATGATCCCAATTAATGAAGCTCAACATCAGTTGCAGCAGTCGATCGTTCCCATGAGTCACTCGCATCAACCGATCGCGATCGCAGGACAGACTAGCAATACAGTATTATTATCTGAATCAGACTCTGCATATGTTCAGGAAACACTGTATCTTCTCTCAGTGCCGGGGATGCGGGAATCAATTCGGGAAGGAATGGCAACGCCGATCGAGGATTGCGATCGCTCTTTGGAGTGGTGAGGAGATCCCACTATACGTGCCATAATCAGCCATATTATCTGGTACGCGATCGCCTGAATCTATGGATGCGCTAATCGGCAAAACTTTACAGGGTGGAAAATACACCCTCGAACAAGAATTGGGAAGAGGCGGCTTTGGAATAACTTTCAGGGCAAATCACCGCTATTTAGGACAGCCTGTAGTCATTAAAACCCTCAACGAATCTCTGCGGCAGCAACCCAATTTTGCTGAGTTCGATCGCAAGTTTCAAGACGAAGCGAGGCGGTTGGCTTCCTGCGTCCATCCCAATATTGTGCGCGTCAGCGATTTTTTTGTCGAAGACGGGCAGCCTTACATGGTGATGGACTATATTGCCGGTCAGAATTTGGGCGATGTAGTCGGTTCAAATAATCCGCTGCCAGAAAATCTCGCAATTCTCTACATTACTCAAATTGGCGCTGCTGTGAAGGCAGTTCATCAAAAGGGTTTGCTGCACCGAGATATCAAGCCGCAAAACATTCTGCTACGCCAAAACACTCAAGAAGTTGTCCTGATCGATTTTGGCATTGCCCGCGAGTTTACTCTGGGTGCAACCCAAAGTCACACTAATATGGTGTCCGACGGCTACGCGCCGCCAGAACAGTATTTTGCCCAAGGAAAATATACGCCCGCAACAGATGTTTACGGTCTGGCGGCGACGCTTTACACTTTACTGACAGCACAGGTGCCGGTGGCTGCAATTTTGCGTACCAGCCAGCCGATGCCTTCACCCCGCGATTTGCAGCCTCAAGTGAGTCCGACAGTCAGCCAAGCGGTGATGCGGGGGATGACGGTAGAAGCTCAAAATCGCCCTGCTAGCGTCGATGAGTGGCTGTCGCTGCTGCAAGGGCAGGGGGGCGCAGCGTCGCCGAGCACCGGGCCGACGGTGGCGGTGATTCCGGGACACGGGCCTCAGTCGCCTGCGGGTTCCAGAACAGCGCCTGCTGTGGTGTCTTCTGGGGAAGGCAAGCGTAAGGTTTGGTGGATTTTGGGGTTGGTGGCGATCGCACTTATTGTTGCAGGTTTTGTCGGGATTGCTAGGGTTTTCCTCAACCGGCCGTCTTCAGACCCCGCACCGGTGGCCCAGGACGATCGCACTTCGGCCCCAGCAGATCCAGACGCGCGCTCAAGCCCCGCACCAATTCCCGCGCCGATACCAACGCCAGCGCAGACTCGCAGAGAAACTCCGCCGCCTGCTGCTGAAACTCCAACGCCTGCTGCTGAAACTCCAACGCCTGCTGCTGAAACTCCAACGCCTGCTGCTGAAACTCCAGCGCCTGCAGTTGAAACTCCAACACCGGCGCCAACTCCAACACCAGCGCCAACTCCCGAGGCTGCCGAACCCACACCAACAGAAAAACTTGTTGATAAAGAGTTGCCGCCAGATCGATCGCCCGCACCCAGCGAACAACCGACAACCAGTTATCAGAAGACTCCCACAATCCCTGGGTATGCGGTTGGTACGCCGGAAAGTCAGATTTTATCCGAATTGGGAGAACCGACTGACTCTCAAGCCCGGGGCTATTGGCCAAATACTCGCACTGCACTTTACGAAATATTGCCGAACCGGATTACTCTCGGCTACATTTACGATCGTGATTCGGGCCAGCTAGTACAAACAGAGGGCTCTTTTGCCCAGTCGGTGGACGATTTGGTAATGCGAACCGCCTTAAACGGGATGGTGGGCGGCGCCAATAGGGAGATTTTGCAAGGGTTCCGGGACGTGCAGCAGGGCCGGACTAATCAGTTTAAGTTTAAGAAGGGTTCGCTGGAAGGGATGATCGAACGCAATGAACGCGATCGGATTTACATCGGCGTCTGGGACGACAACTTGCATTAAATTTGGCATGGCTGACATTGTGCACCCTTGTCAATAAACCTTGAAAGGGCGGGTTCTCCGGCCCACCCCACAGGAAAACTCAACTCTTGTGGAACAGGCATCTTGCCTGTTCAAGAAAATGGTGCAAGATGTAAATATTCCCGACTCAGCTTTGTGCCAAAATCGAAAATCCAAAATCTAAAATCTAAAATCGCTTGACTTGACGCAACACGAAATATTGTCTATGATTAAAGAACACACGAGGGGCTGTAATGGTTTCGACAGGGTGGCGAAAGCTGCTCCGTGATGCAGGTCGAGAGGGAGTCTACTCTCGTTAATATCGGCTCAAACAAAAAAGTAAATGCGAACAACATCGTTCCTTTCGCTCGCAAAGCCGTAGCTGTAGCCTAAAAACTTCTTGAGCTTGGTTTAGAGTGTATGCCACCTAACTCCGTTAACGGTAGCATAACAACCCCCAACGGATGCCCTAGCTAAACGTTTCTAGTCGGCTAGCTAGGAAAGCAATCACTAGAAAATCCCCCCATTTGGGATAAAGATGGTTCCCGCCCTGAGGATTAGAAGGGATAAACCTGTGAACGATCGGAAGGTAAATACCCGCTTTGGACGGCAGTTCGATTCTGCCCAGTTCCATAAAAAAAGTGACGTAAAATCAATGGTTTAAACCATTTGAAAGGCACTTTAAAGCATTAAAAGGGCCCAGAGTTAACTCTGGGCCCTTTTGTTTGGCATTCAATGTTCATTCAATCTAAAATCTAAAATTGATCGAGCCGATCGAGCGGCCAAGTAAAAATACATAAATTACCAACCCATTAGCCAAGCTGCGGGGTCATATAATTATAACTTCACCCTGTCTGTGCGTTCTTGGAGCCTGTCGGGCGATATACTATTAGGCGGTAAAGCATTAAAAATCTTTACAAAGACCCCGATTTCTAAGCCTACTCCTACAAAGGACGGGTGAAAAATTATATGCTGATCGCTCAAAAGCTGGACAAATGAACCCAGGAATTGACTTACAAGGAAGTTTCGTAGAAGCCCTCATGAATTTGGGCTTACCGGCGGACATCGCCCAAGTGCTTTGGCTACCGCTGCCGATGTTGCTGATGATTGTCGCTGCCGTTTTCGGGGTACTAACTAGCGTCTGGCTGGAACGGAAAATTTCCGCCGCCGCTCAACAGCGGATAGGCCCGGAATTTATCGGCCCTCTGGGAGTGCTAGCACCCGTTGCTGACGGTCTGAAGTTGGTATTCAAAGAAGACATTGTACCCGCAAAAGCTGACGCGCTGCTATTTACTCTCGGCCCGGTAATTGTGGTGATTCCAGTTTTTCTGTCTTACTTAATCGTGCCCTTCGGAGAGCATATGCTGATCGCCGATATGGGGACAGCGATATTTCTGTGGATTGCCCTGTCTAGCATTCAGCCGATCGGCTTGCTGATGTCGGGCTATGCTTCAAACAACAAATATGCCCTCCTCGGAGGACTCAGAGCAGCCGCTCAATCCCTCAGCTACGAAATTCCCCTAGCTTTGGCAGTATTGGCAGTCGTGATGATGTCCAATAGCCTCAGTACGATCGACATCGTACACCAGCAAGCCGGCTACGGCATTGTCGGCTGGAACGTCTGGCGGCAACCAGCAGGTTTCCTGATTTTCTGGATTGCAGCACTCGCAGAATGCGAACGCTTGCCCTTTGACCTCCCGGAAGCAGAAGAAGAATTGGTAGCAGGATATCAGACTGAGTACACAGGCATGAAATTTGCTTTGTACTATATCGCTTCCTACGTTAACCTCGTCCTTTCTTGCCTGCTAGTAGCAGTTTTGTACCTCGGCGGCTGGGAATGTCCGATTCCTGTCGAAGTGCTGACAAATGCCCTGGGATTGAGCGAGACGACTCCTTGGTTGCAGGTAATTACCGGCTTGCTGGGCATTACGATGACCATGTTGAAAGCCTACTTTTTCCTGTTTCTGGCAGTTCTGCTCCGGTGGACTCTGCCGCGAGTGCGGATCGACCAATTGCTAGATTTGGGATGGAAGTTTTTACTTCCCGTTGCTCTAGTTAATTTGCTATTGACTGCAGCTTTGAAACTTGCCTTTCCCTTTGCTTTTGGCGGTTAATTAATAATAGGTAAAGGGCAATAGCTAAACAAAAATAGCTGTTAACCAATTACCTATTATCAATTAGCAATTACCAAAAACTCAAGTACAGAGAGAGAACACCATGCTAAAATTCCTCAATCAAGTAGGCGAATACGCCAAAGAGACTCTTCAAGCTGCTAAGTATATCGGTCAAGGGCTATCTGTTACTTTTGACCACATGAGACGCCGGCCGATTACGGTGCAGTATCCTTACGAGAAACTAATTCCTTCTGAACGTTTCCGGGGTAGAATTCACTTTGAATTTGACAAGTGCATCTCCTGCGAAGTCTGCGTTCGGGTGTGTCCGATCAACTTACCTGTAGTGGATTGGGAATTTAACAAAGAAACTAAGAAGAAACAACTCAAGCACTACAGTATCGATTTCGGAGTGTGTATCTTCTGCGGCAACTGCGTAGAATATTGTCCGACTAATTGTTTGTCCATGACAGAAGAATACGAGTTAGCCACCTACGAACGTCACGAACTGAATTTTGACAACGTAGCCCTCGGACGTTTACCTTACAAGGTTACAGATGACCCGATGGTGACACCGATGCGGGAATTCGCTTATTTGCCGAAAGGTGCGATCGACCCCCATGAAGTTTCCTACACCGATCGCCGCGCCGGTCTGCGTCCAGAGGAAATTATCGAAAAGTAAGTAATTAGTCATTAGTCAGTAGTCATCAGTCATTAGTGAAATAACCAATTATTAATGACTGCTAACTAATGAGTAAAAACGAACAATAGAAAACTAATAATTGAGGATAAAAAATTGTGAATCTAGCTGAAGGGGTTCAAATTGTTTCATTTGGCATACTGTCCGTAATGATGATTGCAGGAGCACTAGGAGTAGTGCTGTTCTCAAATATCGTTTACTCAGCATTTTTGCTGTGCGGCGTATTTACCAGCATTGCCGGCTTGTACCTGTTGCTGAATGCCGACTTTGTAGCAGCAGCGCAGGTATTGATTTATGTTGGCGCTGTTAACGTCTTGATTTTGTTTGCGATTATGTTGGTGAACAAGCGAGAAGATTTCCGCACTATTCCCAACGCTTGGGTGCGTCAAGTAGCAACAGCAGGAGTTTGCGTAGGCTTGTTTGCGCTTTTGGGTACGATGGTGGTGTCTACTCCTTGGACTATTGTGGCGACGACAGGAGCACCAGCCGAAAGTTCGATCGTGACTATCGCCAAACATTTTTTCACCGACTTTTTGCTGCCTTTCGAGTTAGCATCAGTGTTTTTGTTGATGGCAATGGTAGGGGCAATTGTCTTGGCGCGCCGCGATTTTTTCCCGGATGAACTGTCAAAGAAGCTATCCGAAACACCTGCTTTGAGTTTGCCGGAAAGACCTCGCGAATTAGTTTCTGCCGGAGATGTGTCTTCGCCAGAATCTAAGTAAAAGTAGTGAGTCTAAATGATTCGTACAATTAAGGTAGGAGCAATTTACCCGTGGTTGCCCCGCTCGGAGGCAGGTACGGAGCACTACCCCTAATGTATGAATGATTTAGACACGCTACAGTAGGGTGTTCACGGCACCTATCTCTCTGTCTTGTAGTAATGTTGATTGAGAAAAACTCAAAAAATTTATGCAACTGCAACTCCAGTATTTCCTGTTATTAGCCGCCGCACTTTTCTGTATTGGTATTTACGGTTTGATTACCAGCAGAAATGCAGTGCGCGTGTTGATGTCGATCGAGTTGATGCTGAATGCTGTCAATCTCAATTTGATGGGTTTCTCCAATTATCTCGACCCTGTACAAATTAAGGGCCAAGTTTTTACCGTGTTTGTAGTTACGGTAGCGGCGGCTGAGGCTGCGGTGGGTTTGGCAATTGTTTTGGCGATTTATCGCAACCGCAATACCGTAGACATGGAAGAATTTAATTTGCTGAAGTGGTAATCTTAAATCGGGTTAATTGCAAATTATATTTGTAAAACGCGGTACATTTTTAGGGACACGGCACTGCCGTGTCCCTACTTTTAATTACTGTCTTTCGTTCTAGTAATTTCTAGAGTAATTCTGCCACCGAAATCAGGGATGGGGGCAGCAGGTTTCGAGAGTTGTAGTTTAACTTTTTCCACTAACGGTAGTTGTAAAAGCGCTTGAGCAATAGTATCTGCTAGGCGTTCGATTAATAAAAATTTCGACTCTTGGACTAGCTTTTGAATCAGAGTAATTGCGCTGCGGTAATCAAGAGTATGTTGAATATCATCACTTTTTCCCGCTTGCGATAAATCCAGCCAGAGAGTAACATCCACTTCAAACCACTGCCCCAAAACTTGCTCTTCCGGCAGATAGCCCGTATATCCGTAACAGCGAATTCCTGTAAGTTGAATAGAATCCATTTTGCAATAAACTAAAAGTGCGTTGTCTATACCAGTTTGTATTAAACCAGATAAAGTTCTCTTTCTCTTCCCTCTCTTTTTTTGCCCTTTTCCTTCTCCCTCTGCGCTCTTTGCGCCCTCTGCGGTTTAATCACTCTTATTCTATCTTAAATTTCACAACTCTCCTCCTTTCTCCAACTTGTCCAATAAATCCTCAGCAACTTCATACCATTTCCGCCTAATTTCAGCATCTTCTGGTTTTTCTGTCAAGCTGTGTCCTTGTAATTCTGGATATTTATTGTAATATAATTCATCCACTTTTTGATAGAAGATATCTTGATTAATGTTGAGATTTTTGCGTCGTTTACCAATCTTTTCTTGACGAATTATTTCAGCTTCCTCTAAGGATGTATCGGCAGGTTGTTGGCGCGAAGAAAATTTAGGTAAATCCGGCAACTTGGGCAACGTGAAACCAGATTTGACTACACTAAAAGCTAAAATTCCGGGCACCAAAATCACACTTAAACTCCCTATGGTTTTCCAAGGAATTAACTTGAATGTGCTGTTGTTAACAATTTGAGGAGTTTGGTGAACAGGAGTATGATTACTGGTAGCAGTTTGAGTGGTGTTTTTGAAAGGGCGGCCGACAAAGTTCATTGTCACCATTTGGGAAATTATACTGCCAATTTGAGATAGTTTTGGATCTTTGAGTGCTTCGCGGACTGCTTTTGCAGATTGGTAGCGATCGCCCGGTTGTTCTGCTAGCATCTTATCTAAGACCGTAGCGAGATTTTGACTGACACTGACGTGCGATCGCCAATCCCAAGTTTTATGATTGATATCGTACAATTTTTGAGGCTTTTTGCCGCTTAGCAGTACCAAAGCCGTGACGGCTAAAGCGTACAAATCGCTAGCTGCAGAAACTTTACCCAGCCGCATTTGTTCGACTGGCGAATAACCCTGTTTGCCGATCGCCGTATCCGATTGTCCGTTAAACTGAAGTACGGCATTGGCTGCGATTTGTTTGACAGAACCAAAATCAATTAAAAATGGTAGTTGGTCAGCATCATGCTGAATAATATTATCCGGGGAAATATCGCGGTGAATTAAATTTTTCGAGTGGATGTATTCTAAAACTGGTAAAAGCTGAAATAGCAGTTGAGTAACTTCGGCTTCGGTAAAATTTTTACCTTGCTGCTGGCGCGATATCAATATTTCTTCGTAGGTTTGACCCTTGATATAATCTTGCACTAAAAATAAAGATGGATTTCCGCGCAAATCCGTTCGCAGGAGTTCTCGAAAACGGGGGATTTGTGGGTGTTGGAGGTTGTAAAGCATACTCGCTTCGCGATCGAACAATTCGGCAGCTTTCGGGCTGTGCACCACCGGAGAAAACTCTTTTAGCACGCAATGTTCGTTGTAGCGGTTGATATCTTCGGCGAGGTAAGTGCGGCCGAAGCCACCTCGGCCCAATTCGCGGAGGATTCGGTAGCGTTTTTCGAGAGTTGAACCTGGGGTGAGGAGGGAGGAGTTAGACATAAACCACGGCAAATTGTTCGAGTAGGGGAGTCGTGGAGCACAGTATAGCTCATTGTAGCTAAGTTTGTTTGAATGCGAGGGCGATCGCCGGATTTAGCCAAAGCTTCCTGCACAACTTCAGCTAATTAGGTCAATCTTATCTGATTGACACACTAGACTTTGTACCTTGATTCAGGAACGAATTGACCCGAAATTTAAGAAAGCTAACACTTTTTATTGAGGTAGTTGCACCTGGTCAACCTATCTGGTAATATTTGATAAATAAGTTATGCCACTAATTTTATTTCAGCAGATAATCAACATGAGTGATTCACAGCCAAAATGGAGTGCAGACGGAAGTAATATTCCAACAATAGATCCTCATACTAAATCCAAACATCAAATTATTGAAAAATATATTGAAAACCTCATATACACACTTTATGAAAAAACTCGTTTTGGAGAAACTACATTTACTTTTATAGATGGCTTTTGTGGGGGCGGTATGTATAAAGATGGTAGTGATGAATGGGAAGGTTCTCCTATTAAAATTATAAAAGCTGTAAGAAAAGCACATCAAAAATCCAAACGAATTTATTCACAACCATTAAATGTAAAATTTATTTTTATAGATAGTAAAAAATCGCACCTGAGTTGTCTCAAAAATTATTCAATGATTAAAGCGAATTTAGGAGAATTAGTTGACGAACAACCGCATACATTTAATGAGGGTTATGGGGATAGGATAGAGCAATGTGAATTTCTACAGGGAGAATTTGAAAATTTAGTAAAATCCTGTATTTTTACAGTTGAAACTCGTAGAGGTCATTCTTTCTTTTTGCTAGATCCCTTTGGTTGGACAGATGTTTCAATGGGAACTATTAGAGACTTAAATAATCTCAGGGGTTCGGAAATTTTATATACTTACATGATTTCTTATATCAAAAGGTTTCTTCTTGAAAGATACACAACACTGAAATCTGCTTTTGAACAAGTTCTTGAAGCAGATGGATATTATGAAAAAGCCAACTTAGAAGACACAAGCATGGGAGAACAGTGTTATTTGAGAGACCAAACTGTCAAACTCTTTATTGAAAGAGGTAAATCAGAATATGTTTTTACTTTTGCACTGATTCCTAAAGGAGAAAGTAATGTACTATACTATCTACTGCATCTTTCTAAGAACTTAACAGCATTGGAAGTTATCAAAGATTGCTTTGATTTAGAGAACAATCTAGATTATCAATACCATTATGAAATATATGGATATGGACTTAAAACTGCTGATTATTATAATCAGAATCAAATTTCCCTCCAATTGAATATCACCAAAGATAGCTATGAAGTTTGTATGGATAAGTTAGATCGAGATGTGGGAGGTTTAATCAGAAAAAATCCCGAAGGTATTTCTTTTGGAGAAATAAAGAAAAAAACAATGGTACTTAATCCAGCTAACCGAAGGCTCTATAATGAATATATCAACAGATATATTGAGGATAAAGAAATACAAGTTTGGAGAAAGGATAAGTTATTAAGCAGTAAGCGAGTTAAATTGCAAAAAAATGATATAATAAAACTACCCCAGAAATATCAAATTTCATTATTTTATAAGAGTAAGTTTTTTACATCTGATTCCTAAATAACTAAGCTCCCGAAACTTTCACAACCATAAACAGAGGCATATAATGTCTATCGTCAAAGGCACAGAAAAAATTGTCAATCCACTGCAAGAGAGTGCGCTTAATAAGAAGGGACTATGCGACTATGTAATTAACGTAGCCTCTGGTTGTCTGCACGGGTGTACCTTTTGTTATGTACCCTCAACGCCAGCAATTAGGACAAAGCAAGCACAACTACGGGAAAGGGGAGTAAGCAATCCTCAAATGGACTGGGGACAGTATCTCTTTGTTCGTGAAGATATACCCGAGTTACTAGAAAAAAACCTAAGTCGCAAAAAGTCTTGGCGCGAGACGCCAGAAGGAAAAGGAGTAGTTTTACTGTGTTCGGGTACTGACCCATATCAAAACCAGCAAACGGCAAATATAACTCGCAAGACCGTCGAGGTTCTATTAAAATATAACAAAAGAGTCAGAATTCTAACTCGTGGTTTATTGTGGGTAAACGATCTCGAAATTCTCAAAAATCCTAATGTGACAGTTGGAATGAGTTTGCCATACCTAGATGATGACGAGCTGATTCGCAAGATAGAACCTCAATCACCTCCACCTTCTAAACGCTATGAAGCTTTGCTAAAAGGTCATGAAGCTGGATGTAGATTGTATGTTGCAATGGCTCCCACTCCTCCTACCCTGACATTGGATGACTTTAAAAGATATCTAGAGAAAATCCTGACTGTGAATCCAGAGGTTATTTTTTGGGAACCCATTAATGCTCGCGGGAGTAATGGTAAGCGAATGACAGCAGCAGGTTTAGATTTTGCTCATTCAATTATGACTAGAAAATCATGGGCAGAATGCTTTAACAAACAATGGGAATATATTGAAGAAGCAGCAAAAGATGCCCAGTGTGAAGAGCGACTACATATTTGGCCCGATCCCGAACTAAGAGGGTATGTGGATGAAGCTAAACTAGAGCATTGGTTGTATAAACCGACAGTAGAAAAGTGGGATAGTCTCACAGCTTTACGGACTAAGGGAAAATCTAGTAGCACCAAGGACGAGAATTACTCAAATGCTTACAAATCCCGATGAGTAAAGTCCTTCGCATCCTTCCCTACATAACTCGCGGCAATATGGCCATCTCCAACAACTCGATACTTATATGTAATCAACCCCTCTAAACCAACAGGCCCGCGAGGTGGCATTTGCTGCGTGCTAATCCCCACTTCTGCACCGAAGCCGTAGCGGAAACCGTCGGCAAATCGAGTCGAACAATTGTGATAAACTCCGGCCGCATCGACTCCATTTAAAAAAGTTTCGGCGACTTCGCTATCTTCGGTGACAATGACATCTGTATGTCGGGAACCGTAAGTATTGATATGGTTTATTGCCTCTTCTACAGAATCTACTATTTTGATTGACAAAATCAAATCGCTGTATTCTGTAGACCAATCTGTTTCGGTCGCTTCGGCAATAGCCAATATGGCGCGAGTTTTTTCATCTCCCCGCAATTCCACTTTTTTCTGCTGCAAAGCTGTGGCAACAGCGGGCAGGAATTTGGGGGCGATCGCACTGTGAACTAACAAAGTTTCAATGGCATTGCAGGCGGCTGGATACTGAGTTTTTGCATCTACAGAAATCTCTACTGCTTTCTGAATATCCGCTGCTTTGTCTGCGTACAAATGACAAATTCCGTCGGCGTGTCCCAACACGGGAATTCGCGTATTTTCCTGCACGAACCGCACGAAGGAATTAGAACCTCTGGGAATAATCAAATCTACATATTCATCCATTTTGAGCAGTTCGATTGTTTCTTCCCGCGTGGTTAGCAACTGCACGACTTCTGGATTAACCGCAGTTTCTGCTAATGCTTGATGTATCACTTTTGTCAATATTTCGCAGGAGCGAACAGCCTCTTTGCCGCCTTTGAGAATGACGCCATTTCCTGATTTGATTGCCAAGGATACTATCTGAATTAACGCCTCTGGGCGCGCTTCAAAAATAATGCCTAAAACGCCCAAAGGACAGGTGATGCGCTTCAGAATTAATCCTGTATCCAATTCACGGTGGATTTGCACGGAACCTACGGGATCTGGGAGTTTCGCAACATCTCGCACGCCTGCGATCGCACTTTTCAACTTGCTCTCATCCAACTTGAGGCGATCGTACAGCGGTTTCGCAATTCCATCCGCCTGGGCCGCCTTGCAATCAGCCACATTCGCCGCCACAATATCCGGCGCAGCAGCTTCTAAAGCTTTCGCAATAGCTTCAATAGCTTGATTTTTGGCATTAGCGGACAAAACTGCCAATTTTCTAGCAGATACGCGCGTTTTTTGGGCAATTTCAATAATAGACATGGCAGTAAATTTTAAATAGTTTTGGGTTTGGGGTTTTGAGTTGTGAATTGAATCCCCACAAAAAAATTTAGGGGCGGTTTTCAGTTTTAACAATTCTCAAGGAAATTCTATATTTTTGTTGAGATCCCTTACAGGAATTCGTCTTTACAGGTTAAAACAGTGAAGTATAGATAAAATCCCACGATCATTTCCATTTGTCAATAACCTTTGGAGAGTATTATGTCATCTCACGCCCCTTTACGCAAGGCAGGGCGAGCCGCCAAAGCCGGCGTTAAACTGATACAGAAAACTGGCGGAAATCTCGTTTTAGCTTCCGGCGTCACTATCAGCCTGTTGTTTGGTATGGTGTTAGCCCTATCTTTAGCCTCTGTTTTGATTCTCAACAGTCCCGATCCAGTTACGGGATTGGCGATCGCACTTCCGATTACCCTGATTTTTAACATTGCTGCTTTTTTCTTATCGCCTTACTTGATGGACTTAAGCCAAAATTGGCTATACCATACTCGCTGGGTTTCCCTAGCAGAAATTGAAAGCCTAAGTCCCGAAACAGCGAAAGTTATTAAGAAAGTTTGCAAGCAGAAAAAACTCTCTTCTCCACGTTTAGGAATTATCGACGACCAAAACCCTACTGCTTTTACTTACGGTTCATTTCCCAACAGCGCTCGCTTAGTCGTCAGTCAAGGTCTTTTTACCTATTTAGACGACGAAGAAATTGCCACTGTTTACGCCCACGAGCTCGGTCACATCGTCCACTGGGACTTTGCAGTAATGACTTTAGCTTCGACTTTGGTGCAAATTACTTATTTAATTTACACTACAGCTCAAAGGATGGGTCGAAGTGGTGGCGACAAAGCTAAAGATGCGGCAGGTACTGTAGCGGCCGTTGCTTATTTGTTTTACATCGCCGGCACTTATTTATTGCTGTATTTGTCGCGGACGCGAGAATATTTTGCCGACCATTTTGCAGCCGAAACTACTGGCAACCCCAATGCTTTGTCTCGCGCTTTGGTAAAAATTGCTTACGGTATTTTGGAAGAAGGACAAAGAGCAACGGAACCCAGCATTTTGTTAGAAGGAACTCGCGCTTTAGGCATTTATGATGCTAAAGCTGCCACATCTACCGGCACGGCTTACAGGATTTCTTCGGAACCAGAAAAGATTGGGAGAGTATTTTTGTGGGATATGTTTAATCCGTGGGGTTGGTGGATGGAGTTGAACTCGACTCACCCGCTGACTGGTAAGCGAGTTCGCGCTTTGAGCACTTATGCAGAACAATTAGGCTTGGATATTGAGTTTGACATGGGCCGGATTGTCGGCGAAGGCAACGATTTGAGCAAGCGGAGATTGTACGGCAATTTTGTCTTCGATTTACTGCTGTACAGTGCAGAAACTCTGGGCTTAGCGGTGGGTTTTGCGATCGGCATTGCGCTGTATGCTGTAAACCCGATGATGATGGTTGCTTGTCCTTTAATCGCTTTGGGTGCAGGAATTTTGCTGAAGACTTTGGTGATGTTCCCCAATTACGAACAAGCAGAACACTTGGATGTTTTAACCTTAATGTCTGACCCTTACGCAAGTCCTTTGCGGGGTCAACCGGCGCAACTACAAGGGGAATTAATTGGTCGCGGGGATGCGGGTTATACCTTCGGTTCGGATTTGAAATTGCAAGACAGAACGGGAATGATTTATCTGCGCTATGCTTCTCGCTTTGGGCCAATTGGCAATTTTCTGTTTGGCATGAAACGGGTTAAAAGTTTGATTGGAATGGATGTTAGCGCTTTGGGTTGGTTCCGCCGGGGTGTTGCACCTTGGATGGATTTGATTCAGCTTGAAAGCGAGAGCGGTACGACGGTTAAGAGTTATCACCGCTTCTGGTCTGTTGTGATGGCTATAGGGGCGATCGCGATCGGTATTGCGGTGCTTTTTGTTTCATTTCCAGCTTAACAGTTGACAGGTAAAACGTTTTAACTTAAATATAATTAAGCTCGCATTTTCGAGCTTCTTTTTTTTGTTGCATACGGTACTATCGAACTTAATACCGCTCGCAATTATCTTTTTTTCGATTAGTTTACAAACCGCTTTAAATGTGTTAGCCAAGGGGCGTGCTAGCGCTCTTGTAGCAGCAAAAAAAGAAGAAAAAAAGAAGAAAAGAAGGAGATAGGTAATCTTATGGTTGGAAGGAAGTAATTCAGTTATGAGAAAACATGACTCTAAAAATCGCTACAATTAGTTTATTCTTGATAGTATTAACTTTAGCAGTCAGCAACCCCAACCAGAAAGTCAGGGGTAACTTAACAAAGTTGACCGCCCAAACGGAAAACCAGGACAAAAAAAACACCGTGCAAGATATTCTCGATGAAAGCGCAAAATTAGAAAAAATAGCTGGGGATTTCCAATTTATAGAAGGCCCGATTTGGCATCCAGACGGCTTTTTGCTGTTCAGTGATATTCCCGCCAATATTATCTATAAACTCGGCTCACATCAGAAAGTAGAGGTATTTCGTCGCCCTTCGGGAAAAGCCAACGGGAATACTTTAGACAAAGAAAACCGCTTACTTACTGCCGAACACGAAAATCGCCGCGTATCCCGCACAGAAAAAGACGGCCAAGTTATCACATTGGCGGATAGATATGAGGGAAAAAGGCTCAACAGTCCGAACGATTTGGTCGTTAAATCCGACGGCAGCATTTATTTTACCGATCCGTCCTACGGTGTTATTAAAGAGCAGGAAGAATTGGGTTTTTACGGTGTTTACAGGCTGGCATCCGACGGGAAATTAACTCTGCTGGTTAAGGATTTGGTGCTACCGAATGGGATCGCCTTTTCACCAGACGAGCAAAAGCTTTATGTCAACAATTCGGAAGCGGGATACATTGCTGTTTTCGATGTAAAACCGGACGGAACTGTTACAAATGAGAGGCTTTTTGCGGAGTTAAAAGATGCCGCCACTCAAGGCGGAGTTCCCGACGGTTTAAAAGTTGATTTAGAGGGGAATGTTTACAGCACCGGGCCGGGCGGAGTGTGGATTTTATCGCCGGATGGCAAGGTTTTGGGGAGGATTCCTGTGCCTGAGACGGCGACTAATTTGGCTTGGGGAGAAAGCGATCGCAAAACGCTTTATATTACGGCAAATACAAGTCTGTATCGGATTCGCCTTAAAATTGCGGGTGTGCGGCCGGGAAAATAATCTCAAATCGGGCGACGTTGAAAGTAAAGTGGTTTTTATTAGGGGTAATTAGCCGGGCATGATATAGTCGTAGGTTTGAGAATCAGTCCTTCCCGATTCTTTAATCTCACATCTACAATCTCAAATGGTATTAATAGCTCGGTTACACAAATTTCTAACTGCTACAGTCGATCGCACATCCCGATCGCAAACAATATTTTGGTTGACTCTGAGCTTGACATTTGCAGCCGTTTATGGTATTTTGGGACTCAAGCAAGTCTTTAGCGCCGAGTATATGGTGCAAGACGATGCGAGGCAGCACGTTTTCTGGATGATGCGGTTTGTCGATCCTGAATTATTCCCCAAAGATTTCATTGCTAATTACTTTCAATCAGTCGCCCCCGCAGGATACAGCACACTCTACAAATTAGCAGCAACAGTTGGCATTCACCCGCTATTTTTTCACAAAATATTGCCGCTATTTCTCGGCTTAATCTCCACTTATTACTGTTTTGGCCTGTGTCTAGAAATGTTGCCAGTCCCGATGACTGGATTTATTGCATCTTTGCTGCTAAATCAGCATATGTGGATGACAGACGATTTGGCTTCCACAACGCCAAGAGCTTTTATATATCCGATATTTCTGGCTTTTTTATATTATTTATCGCGCACTTCATTGCTGCCGTGTTTGGGAGCGATCGCACTTATCGGACTATTCTATCCTCCTTACGCCTTGGTTGCTGCCGGAATTTTAGTTCTGCGGCTGCTATGCTGGGAAAACGGCGGTTTGCGCTTGTCGGGCGATCGAACTAATTACCTATTTTGCACTACAGGTTTGGGAGTAATCTTTTTAGTAATGCTGCCCTATGCCTTAGATAACTCTGAATTTGGCCCAACTTACACCGCAGCAGAAGCGAAGCAAATGGGCGAATTTGTACCAGGAGGCAGAAATGCTTTTTTTCGTCCAAATCCGGTAGATTATTGGTTGACAGGGCGGGGCAGCGGGATGTTTCCCAAGTCGCTGTTTACGCCTGTAACTCACTGTGTCGGATTGCTATTTCCGCTGCTGCTGTTTTTGCGATCGGCTTTTCCCTTAGCCAATCAGATTCAAAGCAAAATCTGGCTTTTGCTTCAGCTATTCTTAGCATCCTCGGCGATGTTTTTCGCGGCTCACGCTACCATTTTTAAGTTGTATCAACCAGGTCGCTATACTGCCTACAGCTTGCGATTTATTGTGGTTTTTATAAGTGCGATAGTCCTAACTTTAATTATCGATAGAGTCGGTCATTGGGCATCAAAAACTGCAACAACATTTGATTTAAAAAATCTAGTTGCACTAATTACGACAGCAACCATAGCTATCGCTGTTGTCCTTTATCCCTGCTTTGTCGAAAAATTTCCCACAGCCGGGTATGTAGAAGGTGAAATGCCGGCTTTGTACAAATTCTTTGAACAACAACCTAAAGATATCCTGATTGCTTCAATCGCGGCAGAGACGGACGATTTGCCAACATTTAGTCAGCGATCGGTTTTGGTGGCAAAGGAGTATGCAGTACCTTATCAGAAAGGCTACTATAGCAAATTTAGGCAGCGAGTGAGTGATTTAATTCGCGCTCAATACACTCCCGATCGAGCTGTGTTGGAAAATTTCATTAATCAATATGGAGTTGATTTTTGGATGCTCGATAGCAAGGCGTTGACTCTTGATTATGTAGAGGAGTACGGGTGGCTAAATCAATTTGATTCTACACCGGAGGCGATGCTTTATTTCAAAAAAGGGAAAATTCCCGCTTTAGCTTCAGCAATGACAAGTTGTGCTGTTTTTCAGAATGAATTTGTAGTGGTTTTGGATGCGTCTTGTATTGTAAAATTGACCGGGAATTAAGAGGCAGCAGATCCAGAAATAAATCCGTTACTATCCTCTGACTGGGAACCAGAAAAAAATCTGGTTTCATGACTAAAAATCTCGGTTTTCCGGTTGAAGCGGAGGCAAAAAAAACGGTTTGCGACCCTAAAATTAGTAGTTTAGTGATTTGTAGGGACAATCCCGCAGCAGTGGCCACTGCTGATGAGTAAGGTGGCGGATATGGTGCAATTAAATAATCTCCTCAAAGGTGAATATAGATCCGGGGTCTGCTTGGTAGACAATGAAAATTCCACAAAAGCTCGATCGCAAATTATCTCTTGGGCAAAAACATGACAACACTTTACGTCAACCCAGCAACAGGCAGCGATTCCGCAGTCGGCAGCCAATCAGCCCCATTCAAAACTATAGCCCGCGCGATCGCCCGCGCTGCATCGGGAACTACGATTCAGTTAGCACCGGGAAGTTACAGCCCAGCTAGTGGCGAAAAATTCCCCTTGGAAATTCCCTCGGGAGTTAAAGTTATTGGTAATGAAGCTAACAAAGGTAGAGGCATTCTGATTCAAGGCAGCGGCAAATTTGTCAGTCCCACCGCTGGGGATCAAAATATCACGATACTGCTAGCAACTAATTCGGAATTGCGCGGAGTAACTGTCACCAATCTTGATAGTCGCGGCACGGGAGTCTGGATAGAGTCAACTTCTCCGACTGTGGCTAACTGCACTTTCACCCAATGCAAGCGCGAAGGCATTTTTGCCACGGGAACCGCTAATCCTGCGATTCTCGACAACATATTTATGGAAAACTCAGCGGCTGGGGTAATTACGGCGGGAACTGCTAAAGGAGCAATACGGCGCAATCTTTTTCAAAAGACGGGTTTTGGAATTTCTCTGCAAGCTCAGTCGGCTCCTTTGATTGCTGATAACCAAATTTTGGAAAATCGCTCCGGTATAGTTTTAGCAGGAGAATCTAAGCCGATTTTACGCAATAATCGCATTGAAAAAAATACCGAATACGGTTTGACTGCGGGGGGGAAGTCGCTGCCAGATATGGGTAATGCTCAAGATTTGGGCGGAAATATTTTTATGAATAACGGTGAATTAGACTTGGAAAATGCGACTGGGGTTAAGATTTCTGCCGTGGGGAATCAACTCAATTCTTCGCGGGTGAAAGGTTTATTTGATTTGGGCAATGTGACGCCAACTCCGACTCCTGGCGGGCTAAAGTTTAGCGACATCAGCACGCATTGGGCTCAGGATTTTATCGATCGCTTGGCAAAGATGAATATTGTTAGCGGGTTTCCCAACGGCACTTTTCAAGCTTACGAAATTGTAACTAGAGCTCAGTATGCGGCTATGTTGGCGAAGGCGTTTGAATTGGTGCCGCGCCGTGAGGCGACGGTTTTTAAGGATGTGGCGGCGGATTTTTGGGCGCAGGGAGCGATCGTCCAAGCTAATCGAGCTGGCTTTTTGGCTGGATATCCAGACAGCACGTTTCGCCCGGAGCAGAATTTGACTAGAGTTCAGGCGATCGTATCTTTGGTAAACGGGTTGCAGTTGGCGGGCGGCAACCCCAATTCTTTAAGCGTTTATGTCGATCGAGCTCAGATTCCCAGTTTTGCCACCGACGAGATAGCAACCGCCACAGAGCGCAAAATCGTGGTCAACTATCCCGCGCGCGAAAAGCTTTCCCCCGCCCACGACATCACCCGTGGCGAGATATCCGCCCTCATCTACCAAACTCTGGTAGCGACAAAGCGAGCCGAGGCCATTAACTCTCCTTACATCGTCTAAGGGAATTGGGAGACAAGGGAGAGGAGAACTTGGGGTACAAAGAACCAACCCATCTCCCCTCGCCCTTGTCTCCGATTCCCCCACTCTCCCCCACTCTCGCCCGCTCTCACCCACTCCCACTCTCCCAAGTCTTGATTTGCGAGTACCCGAATCGTTTTATGATTAAACATTAAGAAATTAAGCAATCCTTAAGGTTCGAGTGTCAGATTATGGCTAAAATTCAATTCTCTCGGGGTATAGACGAAGATGCTGTGCCCGAAGTGCGCCTAACCCGTTCTAAAACGGGAGCTCAAGGCACTGCCACGTTTATCTTTGAAAATCCCAAAGCTCTCAGCAGCACCAGTACCGAAGACATTACTGGAATGTACATGATCGACGAAGAAGGTGAAATCCTCACTCGTGAGGTTAAGGCTAAGTTCATCAACGGTCAGCCTGCGGGTTTGGAAGCTCTTTATCTAATGAAAAGTCCCGAAGAATGGGATCGATTTATGCGTTTTATGGAACGATACTCGGAAGCAAACGGCTTAGGATTTAGCAAGGCATAATTGATGGGGAATAGGGCATGGGGCATGGAGCATGGGGCATTGGTTATTGGTTATTGGTTATTGGTTATTAGTTATTTGATAATAACTAATAACCAATATATTACAACTAACTAATTGACTTCTTCCCTCTTCCCTTTTCCTGATTCCCTCTTCCTTTTTGCTTCTTTCTTTTTCCTTCAACATCTGTTATATGACGCAAATTCCTCACCCCGACTTATCTACAATAACCGTAAATTGCGCTATCATTACTGTTAGCGACACGCGCTCGGCTGAAACAGACAATAGTGGCTTGTTAACTAAGAAGCTGCTAAAAGATGCGGGTCACTCTGTGGTAGCTTACACTGTTGTTAAAGATGATGCGGCCAAAATTGTATTGCAAATGCAGGCGTTTTCCCAGCGTGAAGATGTGGATGCAATCATTTTTAACGGCGGCACGGGCATCGCTCCGCGAGATACGACTTATGATGTGATGGAGAGTTTGCTAGACAGGATTTTACCGGGATTTGGTGAGATATTTCGGTTTTTGAGCTATCAAGAAATTGGTTCAAGGGCGATCGCCTCTCGGGCCGTTGCAGGCGTGTATCAAGGCAAGTTAGTCTTTTCCCTTCCGGGCTCTAGCAATGGTGTAAAACTAGCTGTGGAAAAGCTAATTTTACCTGAATTAGTTCACTTGGTGACGCAGTTGCGCGGAGGGTGAGGGCCAAAGTTCGGTTAATTGATTGACCGAAAGAAATTTAGTTACAAGTCGCCCGAGGCATCCGTGGAGCAAGAAAAAAGCTTTGAAGCCTCATCGCAAGCCCCCAGGTTTAGCAAGGATGTCGCTTTCTTCAATCTAAAATCGACTGACTGCATTCACCGCAAGAAACGGGTGGCTTTGAGCCGACTCTATGGCTAAAGTAAGGAAACATGAAAATTCCCTTGATTTAGACTAGATGATTTCGATGCAGAATGCGAGTGTCTATGCTAGCGAAGATTATCACCGGATTGCTCGGGCGATCGCCTTTATGCGACAACACCACCTAAACCAGCCCAATCTGGCAACTGTGGCCCAACACATAGGACTGAGTGAATATCATTTTCAGCGGCTATTTACTCAATGGGCCGGCATTAGCCCCAAGCGGTTTTTGCAATATCTGACAGTTGAATATGCCAAGTCAAAAATCACTCAGACTAAAAGCCTTCTAGATCTAACATTGGACGTAAGACTATCGAGTCCCGGACGACTACACGATTTATTTGTCACCTTGGAAGCAATGTCACCAGGGGAGTTCAAAGCAGGCGGAGCAGGTTTACAAATTCGCTATGGTATTCATGATACCCCTTTTGGTAAATCACTAATTGCTACAACGGCCCGTGGTATTTGTAATCTTTATTTCTTGGAGACAACAGACGAACAAACCGCTGCACAAAGACTGCGATTGGCATGGAAAAACGCTGAAATTATCCGCGATGAGCAAGCCACTCTATCATTGCGTGACCGGATTTTCACTTCAGAAACTCTCAACGCTCAAAAACCACTAACGCTCTTGCTAAAAGGCACCAACTTTCAGATTCAAGTTTGGCGAGCACTTTTGAAATTGCCATTTGGCGCGATCGCCACCTATCAGACCATAGCTCAAATGGTAGCACGCCCAACTGCTGCTAGAGCTGTAGGAAATGCGATCGGTAAAAATCCGATCGGCTATCTAATTCCATGTCACCGAGTCATTCGAGAATCTGGAGAACTCGGTGGCTATGGCTGGGGAGTAGAGCGTAAAACAGTCATGTTAGGTTGGGAAGCTAGCCGTACAATCTGCGGAACCACCCTCGCCGGAATAGAGCGATCAAACGGTCTCAATCACCCGCCGCAAACTACCTCCGAACCCAACAAATAACCTCTGTGCGATCGGGTGCATAGGCGTTCTTGTGCTGCGTCGCCCAGCGAACTTTTAAGAACCTCCGACTTCAATCACTTCCCCCGAAGTAATGATCTTCAACACCTTACGATCATCTGTTATTAAGGAATGAAAAATCAATAACTTGATGAATTATCAAATATAATGAAGAACAAGGCTAGATCGCTTACTTTACCAAAACTGAGAGCAACTTGCAACAGTTTTTTTATTACAATACTCCGGACAGTTTTTGGAACGATACTACAAGCTTACGCGGGGCAAGGATCCTAAAAAAGTCGAATTAAATATAAGTCAGGGGTGGAGCTGACATTGATTTAATTATCCACAGGGGCTGCGAAGTCAAGCGAGGATAAGCCATTGGGTCATATAAACACTGTCCGGAGTATTGTTATTACAGTACCCTATTTTACCGCAAAACCAATGTTTTATTCTAGTTCAATTGAGTCATAAATGAAGAAATTTTATAACTCTTTATCAGAGAAAGATAAAAGAAGGTATGCAGGAATAGAGGCTCAAAAATTGGGATGAGGTGGAATTAGCTATATAATGAAACTTTGCGGATGCAGTCGAAATACTATTGTCCAGGGAATTAAAGATTTAGAAATAATGAATGAAACGACTATTAATAATTTAAGGGTCAGAAAAAAAGGAGGAGGAAGAAAAAGTATTTTAGCTACCAGGAGCGGTATTGATGAAGCCTTTTTAGAAGTCTTAAAATTCCAGACAGCGGGAGACCCAATGAATGAGCTAATTAAATGGACTAATTTGACGTATAAAGAAATAGCTGTCGGACTGAAAAACGCCGGATTTTGTGTGAGTCTTTCTCTAGTAGGACAACTCCTAAAGAAACATGGATATGTGAAGCGAAGAGCACAAAAGAAACAGACAACAGGAATTAATAAAAATGGTAATGCTCAATTTGAAAATATTGCTATACTCGATACAGAGTATAGAGAGGCGGCTAATCCCATCCAACCGTTTTGATACAAAAAAAAAGAAGTTTTAGGGAATTTATATCGTCCGGGAGCTCTCTATACAACCGAGCCTGTCACTACTTTCGATCATGATTTTTGGAGCTTAGGTCACGGAAAAGTAATTCCACATGGGATTTATGATGCTCAAGAAAATCGAGGATATAGCAATCCTAAGTGATTTTCTAGATCTGTAAAATCTGAAAGTCTTGCTATACAAGAAGTCTAGGAAGACAAGAGGGCGTTGTGTTGTGAGACTCAGATCGGATTGCTATATATAACATTAGGCAACAGTAAAGATACAAGTGGATTTGCTTGTGAATCTCTGAAAAATTGGTGGAATAATCATGGAAAATTTATCTACCCGAATGCCACTTCAATTGTAGCAAGGTGTGATGGTGGAGGTAGTAACAATGCTAATTATTATATCTTTAAAGAAAATTTACAAAAGTTAGTTAATGAAATCGGAATTGAGATAAGGATTGCCCATTACCCTCCTTATACATCTAAATATAATCCCATCGAACATCGACTCTTTACTCATGTTACGAGAGCTTGCCAAGGAGTAATTTTTACTAATATAGAATTAGTCAAATACCTGGTAGAAAAAACTCACACTAAAACCGGGCTCTCTGTAGTTGCAAATGTGCTTAATAAAGTCTATAAAATTGGTCAAAAGGTAGCTGATAACTTTAAAAAAACTATGCAAATTATTTTTGATGAATACTTGCCAAAAGGGAACTATAGAGCCGTACCTCAAACTTAATACTTCATCAAGTTATTTATTTTTCAGTCCTTAGAGGCTTCCTGAATTTGGCTGGCAATCGGCAGTTTGATCGTAGCAAGCAGAGAATGTATCGGATCGTACAGAAGCGCGATCGCTGCCCAGAAGAACTTCTTTGCTACCCTGAGCGATCGCACAAAAGGCAGGGATAGAGACACTATGAAGGCATTCAGAAGGCGAAGAGGTGCGGTTGAAGTGCAATCCTTTCAGTGGCTCAATCGTCCCATCATGACGAATTGCTTGGGTAATGCACTCCGTCAATTCCTCTCGGTTAGCTTGATCTCTATTTTGCTACCCTTACTCCTTTTGGGCAACCAGTTCTAGCCCTCAAATGGCTAAAATTGGGCTAACAGGTACTCACGATCGGAATTTGAATCACAAACTTGGTATCCTTACCTGGCGTTGAATAACACTCTAATTTGCCACTATGTTTCTCAGTGATGATTTGATAACTGATAGCTAGTCCCATCCCAGTTCCCTTGCCGATCGGCTTGGTGGTGAGGAAGGGATTAAAAATGTACGGTTGGACGTGGGTGGGAATGCCTTCACCATTATCCTCGATCACAATCTGTGCCCACTCTGCTGCAATGGCAGTGCTAATTGTAATCCGGTTCGGATTTGCCCGAATCGCCTCAGAGGAACGCTGAGCGTTGCCTTCTTCCAAAGCATCGATCGCATTCGTGAGGATATTCATAAATACCTGATTCAATTGCCCAGCGTAGCATTCCACCAGGGGAAGATCGCCGTAATCCTTCACTACCTCAATTGCAGGGCGATCAGTTTGTGCTTTGAGGCGGTGCTGCAAAATCATCAAGGTGCTATCGAGCCCCTCATGGATATTGACAGGTTTGAGCTCGGCTTCATCCATACGGGAGAAGTTACGTAGGGACAGCACAATCTGGCGAATGCGCTCGGTGCCGACGCGCATCGATGCTAGCGTTTTCGGCAGATCTTCCTGCACAAACTCCAGATCGATGTCCTCGGCTGCGATTTGAATTGCGGGTACTGGATTGGGATAGTGCTGCTGATAAAGCTGTACAAACTCTAATAGAGCCTGAGTATATTCCTGAGCATGGGTCAAATTGCCATGAATGAAATTCACTGGATTATTAATTTCATGGGCAACTCCGGCAACGAGTTGTCCCAAACTAGACATCTTCTCACTCTGAACCATTTGGGCTTGAGTGCGTTGCAATTCGTTCAGCGTGTTCTTCAGTTCAACAGTGCGAAGTTCTACCCGCTCTTCCAATTCTTCATTACTTTTCTCTAGTGCTTGAAAGGATTCGCGCAATTGATTTGCCATGTAGTTAAAGGAATGAGCCAGCGTATCAACTTCTTGAATGCTACTCACTTCTACCCTTTGGTCTAAGTTGCCAGATGCTATGGCTTTACTTGCCTGATTGAGCCGTTCAATGGGATTAGTAATCCAACGTGCTGTGAACACCCCCAGTACCGATGCTCCAATCAATGCTGCCAGTGAGAGCAAAAAGGTGAGACGGGTGTTGGCATCGATTTCTGCCATAAATACTCGTTCTGGCACACTCATCACGACTAACCAATCCAAACCATAGGTATCGCGCCAGGGAGACACCTGCACGTAATGAGTTTCTCCCTGCACGTCAAGCTTCAATTTTTGGGTTGCGTCGATGTGCTGAAAATGATTGAAGTGTTGTTGGAGAGATTTCGCGGTTTCCCGCACGAGCGAATTTGGACTGTCAATCGCCTTCAATCGCTGAATATCCTTATTCCGGCGGATATAAAATGGCTCTTTATCAGAGCTAGCAATCAATGTGCCATCCCGTTCCAGCAAAAACACCTGCCCCGCACGACTCACTTCTAAATTCCGTAAAAAATCACTCAGGGATAAGAGTGAAATATCAGTGCTGATCATCCCTAACAGTTGATTTTCTGAATCATACAGCGGACGAGCCGCTGCGATGGTAATGTAGACCGAGTTTGGATAATCGACCGTATAAATCTGCGACCACACAGGCTTATTCGCCTTGATTGGATTGTTATACCAAGGTTGCGCGAAATTGTCCCAATCCAACACTGCGAGAACTCGAGTGCGCTTCCCTTGGTCATCTAAGGCATAGCTATACCAATTTTTCGGTGGTCTCGGACCCCAATCATCCAGCGTGATGGTTTTACCGTCGTAGCGCCCAGTCCCAACGCCTTCCCCCGATTTCAAACCAATGCCCAGATAGCTGATGTTATTTGCATCAAATGCTTGCATTTGCCGCCAGAAATACTGACCCACTTTTTGGCGATCGCGCACATCTAGCAACCCCATCCGCACAGCATCTGCATTGAGCTGGCTGATCTTGTGTGGAATGGATAGATAGGCACTCAAGTGTTGGTTCACGGTGCTGCCAGTTCGTTCCATCAACTGATTGGCTAAATTATTGACTGCTTTCTGTCCATTCCGGAACGATAGATAGCCAACAAGACCTACCGCTCCAAAAACTTGCAGAACGAAGGGAACAATCAGAACCAGCCTTAAGGGAAGCGCCAGTCTCGGAGAAGAGCCATTTGTTGGGTTCATAATTACCAGGATAAGTGTTGAGGTACAGCTCCCTTTTAGAATTCCCACTCTATTGTGTCTTTTCGATGCAGATGGCTAAATCACCGGGGAGTAGAGAGTAGGCAATGGAAATTAGGGCAGGCGCGATCGCTGCCCAGAAGGACTTCTTTACTGCCCTGAGCAATGACACAAAAGGCAGGGATAGAGACACTATGAACGCATTCCGAAGGTAAGGAGGCGCGGTTGAAGTGCAATCCTTTCAGCGGCTCAATCGTCCCATCATGACGAATAGCCTGGGCAATCCGCTGGGTCAGTTCGTCTCTGTGGGCTTGCGCTCTGTCTGCCTCGCGCTTGGCCTGCTGGTCGTTCATTAACTCCATATCGGGCTTTTCACTAGGTTTGGCAGCGTTTATTTATAAGTTTGCAGGATTGTACAACAATCTTAGACGATCGTCCTATTGCTTCCCCTTGAAGCTTCCTAGAATGAAGCTAAAGCAATAAAAAATGATGCCGGCGAATTGCAAGCGTCGGGATTTTTGTTAAAGAGAAAACGCAGGTTTGATTGAGCAAGAGATTCGCCTACTGACAACCAAAAGGCATCAAGGCTAACCTTGCTTCTTAAAAAATCCATCCCTATTTATAGAGCTAGCCCTAAGTGCTCAATCTCTATGATTGGGGTAGCCAAAGGAATTAAGAAATGGACATCAAAAGAAGTGGCTCACAACCTTCCGTCAAAGGACCGGCTGAGTATTTTACCGGCACTGTTCGCATTGACCCCCTATTTGAGGCGACGGCATTGGTCGAGCTACTGCGCTGGCGTTTGCTCGTGAGGGCGCTAACGTCGTGGTCGCCGACGTTTCGGAACAAGGCAATCAAGAAACGGCACGCATGATCGAAGAACAGGGCGGACGAGCGATCGCCGTCAAGTGCAACGTAACGCAAGCCGAGGACGGGAAAGCGGCTCTGGACAAGACCATCGAGACCTTCGGGCGATTGGACTTTGCTTTTAATAACGCTGGTGTAGAGCAGAAAAATGCAGCAACAGCGGAAATCGAAGCGGAAGAGTGGGATCGGATCGTAGACATCAACCTGCGCGGCGTTTTTCTGTGCCTGAAGCACGAAATCCCGCTGATGCTCAAGCAAGGGGGTGGCGCGATCGTGAACACATCATCGGGTGCTGGTGTCATAGGCATCAAGGGCGGAGCCGCATACACCGCCGCAAAACACGGCGTGATCGGACTCACCAAGTCGGCGGCGCTCGACTATGCGTCGCAGAACATCCGCGTCAATGCCGTCTGTCCCGGCTACATCGACACCCCAATGATGGGTCGCTTCACCGGCGGCACGGACGAAGGGCGTGCGAAGGTGATCGCGGAGGAGCCGATCGGACGGATGGGCAAGCCCGAGGAGATCGCTGCAGCCGTCGTCTGGCTGTGCTCAGACACGGCTGCCTTCGTCGTTGGGCACGCCCTGGTCATGGACGGCGGTCAAACGGTGCAGTGATGTTCGTCGCCAACACGATCGAACCCTAAACGCACCCCAACAAAGCATTGTCGCGATCGCTACCTTCACCGCCAAGGGCGATGACTCATATCGCAGGTCAGCGACAGCAGTAGCAGACACCAAATGTAAACAACTAGGAGCATCAATTCATGTACAACGCCAAAGCTTATTCCGCAGCTAGCGCAACATCACAACTGGCATCTGACACGATCGCACGGCGCGATCTAACCGAACATGACGTTCAAATCGAAATCCTCTTTTGCGGCATCTGCCATTCCGATCTTCACATGGTGCGAAACGAGTGGGGCGGCGGCACGGTCTACCCGATCGTTCCCGGTCATGAGATGGTGGGACGTATCACCCAGGTTGGCTCGGCAGTGACGAAGTACAAGCCTGGTGATCTGGCAGGAGTCGGCTGCATGGTTGATTCGGATGGAACCTGTCCCCAGTGCAAAGCTAACCTTGAACAGTTCTGCCCTTCCCTGACCCTCACCTACAACTCCCCAGACAAGCACTTGGGAGGCGTCACTTATGGTGGTTACTCCGATAGCATCGTCGTCGATGAACGCTTCGTTCTGCGAGTTCCCACCAACCTCGATCTCGCCGGGGTTGCGCCGCTCCTCTGCGCCGGGATCACAACCTATTCGCCCCTGCGCCACTGGGGAGTCACCGAGGGCAAGAAAGTTGGCGTGGTCGGTCTGGGAGGATTGGGACACATGGGCGTGAAGTTCGCTCGTGCCTTCGGCGCTCATGTCGTCGTCTTCACCACTTCACCCGGTAAGACGGAAGATGCGCTCCGCCTCGGTGCCCACGAAGTGGTAGTCTCCCGCAATGCCGACGAGATGCAGCAGCACGCTGGCAGCTTCGATTTCATTCTCGATACCGTCTCCGCCAATCATGACATCAACGCCTATCTCAACCTGCTTCGCCTCGACGGCAACATCACCCTTGTCGGTGTACCTGAGAAGCCCCTGGAGGTCGCGGCATTCAGCCTGATCATGGGCCGCCGCAGTCTCTCCGGCTCTAACATCGGCGGCATCGCCGAAACCCAGGAGATGCTCGACTTCTGCGGCGAACATAACATCACCGCCGATGTCGAAGTCATTCCCATCCAGAAGGTCAACGAAGCCTACGAGCGACTGCTCAAGTCTGATGTGAAATATCGCTTCTGTATTGATATGGCATCTCTGAAATCTGCATAACCGAGGTGGAATCTCGAAGGACTAATCATGCAGAAGCGCAAACTTGGTAATCGTTACTCGCAGAGGAGGTGAGTGTGGAGACCACCCGTTTGGAGGCATTTAGCGACGGCGTATTCGCGATCGCCATCACCCTGCTCATACTCGAAATCAAAGTGCCTCCCCCCGGTACGGCGCTCGGCGCAGAACTCCTCGGACTCTGGCCGTCCTACCTCGCCTACGTAGTCAGCTTCCTGGTGATCGGCGCAATCTGGATCAACCACCACGCCATGTTTAAACACATCGTCCGCGTGGATGGAATGCTGTTGCTGCTTAACGTCCTCCACCTGATGCTGATCGCATTCCTGCCGTTCCCAACCGCCGTACTAGCCGAAGCGTTTCACCGAGGAACGGACGAGCCAATTGCCGCCGCTTTCTACGGTGGGATTCTGACCGTAATTGGTATCTTCGTCAACGCCATGTGGCGGTACGCGGCTCGTGGGAATCGGTTGATTAGTACCCACCTCACAGCAACAAAGATACGGAAAATCAATCGGCACTTTCTCATCGGTCCGAGCGTTTACGCGATCGCTACCGTAGTCGCGCTGGTCGTGCCCTGGCTGGCGCTGCTGATCTTCGTCCTCCTCAACGTCTTCTATCTCTGGCCTCGCTGGGGTCACGAGAGCGCCCCGTCCCGCATCGGCGACCCCACTGTGAGCAGCGATCGCAGCGAAAACGACTGACAACGACGAGAGCGATATCAATTCCACATTAATGGAGAAAAACAATGCAAACGCGCAAACTTGGAAACAGCAACTTAGAAGTCTCGGCGATCGGCCTGGGCTGCATGGGAATGAGCTTTTCCTATGGCCCGCCCAAAGACAAACAGGAGATGACTGCTCTTTTGGGGGCTGCGGTCGATCGCGGAATAACATTCTTTGACACTGCCGAAGTCTACGGCCCGTACTTAAACGAAGAGCTTGTGGGTGAAGCCCTCGCTCCCTTCCGCAACCAAGTGGTGATCGCCACCAAATTTGGGTTCGACATCAGTCCGAATTCCGATCCTCGCGGCATGAAAGGTTCACCTGGACTGAATAGTCGACCGGAGCATATCAAGGAAGCCGTGGAGGGGTCGCTCAAGCGGCTCAAGGTGGAAGCGATCGACTTGCTCTATCAGCACCGGGTTGATCCGAACGTGCCGATCGAAGACGTGGCCGGAGCAGTGAAGGAACTGATTCAGGAAGGTAAAGTGAAGCACTTTGGACTTTCTGAAGCAGGAGTGCAAACGATCCGTCGCGCCCATGCCGTTGTGCCAGTCACGGCTCTTCAGAGCGAATACTCGCTGTGGTGGACAAAGCCTGAAGCGGAAGTGATACCGACCCTTGAGGAACTTGGCATCGGACTTGTCCCGTACAGCCCGCTAGGCAAAGGCTTCCTCACGGGCAAGATCGACGAAAACGCGACCTTTGACAGCTCCGACTTTCGCAGCACCCTGCCTCGCTTCACACCAGAGGCACTCAAGGCGAATCAAGCCCTGATCGATCGGCTCGGCAGTATTGCAGAACGGAAGCAGGCAACACCAGCTCAGATCGCGCTTGCTTGGCTGCTGGCCCAGAAGCCGTGGATCGTACCCATTCCAGGTACGACAAAGCTGCATCGCTTGGACGAAAACATCGGGGCAGTTTCAGTCGAACTCACGCCCGCCGATCTGCGTGACATTGATGATGCCGCGGCCAAAATCACAGTACAAGGCGCTCGGTATCCCGAAAAGTTGGAGCAAATGACCGGTCGCTGAGGGGCGAATAATACGTTCTCTCGTTGACATTACGGTCACCGTAGCAGACTACATACGCGAGACCAACGACTGCTGTGGCAATATCGACGAGTAGATGGAAAAGGTCAGTGATGAACAAGACTTGATTAAGATCCGAATAAAAGGAAAATAGGCGTTGCTGATTTACGGTATGCAAGGCAAAATATGCAAGTCATAGAAACCATTTTCGACACAGTTTCTGGATTTTAAACTGATTTTTTCATACCCTGAGTAAGCAACGCCTCTGTGCGAATGTTTTGTGTGGTTTAATTGGCTATTGCCATCAACCTAAGAAGCACTCTCTTGGGTTAGATTGGGTTTTGCCTCCTTCTGCTTAACCAAAACAGACGTTAGTTAAAACGGAATTTCCTCATCTTCATCTTCCACAGTTTTAGCCGTCATTCGCCAACTCGTAATATACTCAATTTGCACATCAATTTTGTTAATCGCTTCCCCTAACCGCTTTTGGATGTATTGAGTCAGCGTCACCATCAAATCTAACTCAACTCCCACAGATACTGCAAGTTTTGCCAATCTAGCAAAATCTACCTTCAAAATCGAGGAACTGGATAACTTAAAATGGGGAGTATTTTCCGGATTTTGCACCAACATTGCTTTTTTAATGCGCTCTTTCAGATGCTCAAATTCTGAATCCAGCAACTTCCATTCAGGCAAAATTTCTTTGTACCTTTCCCCCAATGCTGTTAAATCCTCACTCTCCGGTTCCGGCGCAATTTTTTTAGTAGATTTTCGCCGCTGCTGTAAGTTGGAATTCAACCGCCAACTAGCAATCTCCTCAAGTTCCAAAGATGGATCAGCGATGAGTTGGCCTAACTGTTTTTGAATTTCTTTCGTCAGTGTCACCGGAAAATTCAACTCAATTCCCTGAGTTTGCGTCACTCTTGCCAGTGTCATGAAATCAACTTTCATCATTATTGAACTGGAAAGCTGAAAATAATAACTATCTTTGAGCTTTTGGGCCATCATCCCTGCTTTAAATCTTTCTTTAAGTTCAGCGATTTCTGAATCTAGCGGCTTCCACTTAGATTCTATTTCCTGATATTTTTCATCCAATGCTGTCAAGTTTTCCGTTGCGGGTTCAGGGTAACATTGGGCAAGGATTTCTAGCAGGCGGCGATGCACTTTAGCTAAATAAACCGCATCCATCTTGGCATATTCTAGCTGCTTCTGAGTCAGGGGACGTTTGGCCCAATCGCCGCTTTGTTCTGTTTTATCGACATAAACAATGCCGCAAAGTGTTTCTATTAAAGTTTTGAGTTGTCGATTAGGTAATGGCAGGATGTAAGTGGGAATCTTTCTCACCATTTTCAATGTGCAAGTGACATTTTGAGCGTCGTCATTGCCCAGAAATCTGATGTCATAGCTGGCGTTGTGTAAGACTTTTTCAATATTTGGATTGACCATGATTTGGTTGATGAAATTTTTTGCCAATTCAGATTGATCCAAGACATCTAGTAGAAAAGTGGCATCTCCACTCGAATCTGTGGAGTCAGCTAACACCTGAATCAGAGATAATCTGGGGTTGGATTTATAGTCAGCGATTTCTGTATCCACCCACAGGATTTTAGCTTGGGCAAATTTAGCGATGAGTGCTGTGATGTCATTTTGTGCTGTTAAATAAGGCATTTTTACAGACTTTGGCTATTAAATTTATGCTTATATTATGCTATGGCAATTATCGGATCGATTGTCAACGATCGCATTAAGGACACGGCAATGCCTTGTCCCTAGAGGTATTTTTTCATAATTAGTATTAAATATTGACCAGTCTTGGAGGCAGAAACCGGGAATAGACGATCGCACTTTGAACCTTCAACAGCAGTAAGGTGCACCGAAGCGCACCCTACAAACCATTAACTTTTACTCTTCTACGGCTTCCTCAGATGCCGATTCTTCGGCAGATTCCTCACCCGCAGCCGGCACCAAAGCCACAGCTACGATCGAATCATCCTCATCTAACCGCTGCACCCGCACACCCGTTGCTGTGCGCGATTGAGTAGAAATTGCACTCACAGCCTGACGGATAATAATACCTCGGTTGGTAATAATCATCAATTCGTCATCTTCGTTGACAATTCGCAGGGCAGCCACCTGATCCTTACCCTTTTTCGACTTGAATTTAGTAGCGGTCAATCCCTTACCAGCCCGTCTTTGTAGGCGGAATTGAGAAACTGGAACTCGCTTGCCATAGCCGTTGGTGGTGATTACCAACACCGAAGGAACTTCGCTGCTAACTGTAGGAATTTCTTCGGCATTTTCGCCTTCAATTTCCTCGGCTTGCAGTTCTAATTCTTCGTCTTCCAATTCCACATCTTCTGTTTCCAATTCAGCCATTTCTGCCCCTTCAAATTCCGCTTCGCCCGTTTCTGATTGAGCAATATTAGCTCCCTCAAATTCCGACTCTTCAGTTTCCAATTCAGCAATTTCGGCAACAATTGAACTGGGCAAAATGTCCATGCTAATCAACTCATCGCCCGATCGCAATTTCATTGATTTTACCCCCCGCGTCGCGCGGCCCACTGGGCGCAACTGTTCGTGATTGGTGCGGAAATGAATTGCCATGCCTTGGCGCGTACCGATGATGATGCTGTCACCCACTTTTGCTCTCCGCACCCAGCGCAGTTGGTCGCCTTCTTCTAGAGAAATCGCGATTAATCCATTAGTGCGGATGTTGCCAAAAGCTGAAAGTGCGGTTTTCTTAATGTAGCCGCTGCGAGTCAGCATCACCAAGTATTCTTCGCTGGTGAATTCTGTGACTGACACCATAGAAGTGATTTTTTCTTCTATAGGAATCGGCAGCAGTTGCACCACGGGAGTGCCGCGGGCAGTCCGGGAACAGATGGGAATTTGATAAGCTTTGACAGAGTAAACTACGCCCCTGTCGCTGAAGAACAAAACGCTGTCATGATCGCAGCAGGAAAGGAAATGTTCTACTCCGTCGTCTTCTTTCATTTTGGCGCCTGCTTTGCCGCGAGTAGCGCGACTTTGGGCCTCGAAAGTGCTGACCGGCATCCGCTTGATGTAGCCTTGCTCTGTGATCAGAATAATTGCTTGTTCGTTGGCAATTAAATCTCTTTCATCAATTTCTCCTTCGGCGTGTTCGATGACGCTGCGTCTAGGAGTGGCGATTTTGGTTTGGATTTCGACTGCTTCAAATTCGGCGATTTCTAAGATGCGTTCCCGGCGCGCTAAGATATCTTCCAAATCGGTGATTTTAGCTCGCAATTCTTCGTGTTCTTGCTGAATTTTTTGCGCTTCTAATGCTGTCAAACGCCGGAGCTGCATTTGCAGAATTGCGTCGGATTGCTGTTCCGAAAGACCGTAATTATCCATCAATTCCTGTTTGGCTGCTGCGGAGTCGGCAGCGGCGCGAATTAGGTGGATAATTGCATCTAAGTTGTCTAGGGCAATTAATAAGCCTTGCAGAAGGTGGTCGCGTTCTTCTGCTTTGCGGAGCTCATATTGAGTCCGGCGAGTAATTGTCTCAATGCGGAAATCCAGGAAGACATTGAGGAATTGGGAGAGCGTAAGTAGTTGGGGTTCCCCGTTTACTAGCGCTAACATATTAGCTCCAAAGTTGGATTGGAGCGGTGTTTGTTTGTAGAGGTTGTTGAGGACGACGCGGGGATAGGCGTCGCGCTTGAGTTCGATCACGATCCGCATTCCGTCTCTATCGCTTTCGTCGCGAATGTCGGAAATTCCATCTAATCTTTTGTCGTTGACAAGTTCGGCAATTTTCTCAATTAGGGCTGCCTTGTTTGTTTGGTAAGGCAATTCGGTGATAATAATTGCTTCTTTGTCGGGGCGGCCGGGATGTTCGATGGTTTCAATGCCGGCGACTCCGCGCATTGTAATCGAACCGCGACCGGTGGTGTAAGCATCGCGAATGCCGCCTCTGCCCAGAATTTGCCCTCCCGTGGGAAAGTCCGGGCCGGGGATGTACTGCATCAATTCCAGGTCAGTAATTGCTGGATTGTGAATTAGTGCTACTAAACCGTCAATTATTTCCCCTAAATTGTGCGGCGGAATGTTGGTTGCCATCCCTACAGCAATCCCGGAGGAACCGTTGAGCAAAATTTGGGGGATGCGTGCGGGGAGTACGAGGGGTTCTTGCTGGGAACCGTCGAAGTTGTCGCCGAAATCAACTGTTTCCGAGTCGATGTCGCGCAGCATGGAGTCGCTAGTCAAAGCTGTCAGGCGACATTCGGTGTACCGCATGGCAGCGGGCGGGTCGTTGTCAACGGAGCCAAAGTTGCCGTGGCCGTTGATCAGGCGTTCCCGCATGGAGAAATCCTGAGCCATCCGCACCAGGGCGTCGTAAACCGCTGTATCTCCGTGCGGGTGATACTTGCCCAGCACCTCCCCCACGACGCGGGCGCATTTGCGGAAAGGTCGATCGGGAGTCAAGCCCAATTCGTTCATGGCGTAGAGAATGCGTCGGTGAACGGGCTTGAGACCGTCCCTGGCATCTGGTAGCGCCCGACCGACAATTACGCTCATGGCGTATTCCAAGTACGATCGCGACATCTCATTACCCAGATCCGTCGGGATTATCCGCGACTCAGAGGTGCTCATAGGTTGAAAAACTCCGTTAAAAATTTAAATTTGACCGCTATAAATCTCAAAAATGCGATAAAATCGGTTTGGATTCAGTAGAGCTGCCAAATATTGCAAATTACTCCTGAAATTATATCACAATTTGCCTTGGACTTTATGGGAAAGTGGCCAGAAAAATTAAGGGACGAAACAAGGACAATTGATAATTTGTCAGTTGGTGATTTGGTCAGCGGTTGGCAAAAGCTAGAAAGGTTTTTTTATGCGGTCGGGTTTCATGCTTTGGTGAGTTTTTTTGAGGGCTATATAAAAAATTAAAATGGTTGCCCGATCGCAATTTTAATTTCACAAAACCGCAGGCCTTCTTAAAGCAAACTAAAAATCTAAAATCTAAAATCTAAAATCTAAAATTAGCCGATGCTACCCGTCATCTACTCCGAAGATTTCTTGCTGCACAAGACTGGAATGCTTCACCCAGAGCGACCAGAACGTTTAACAGCGATCGCCAACGCTCTGAAAGCTGCTCCTTGGGCGGCTCAAATTGAGTGGCAACTGCCCACCCCAGTGGCGCAGCGCGAACAAACACTGTTCTCGGCTATCAAAAAAGTTCACTCGCAAAGATACATCAAAGAAGTCCAACATTTGGCTCATCGGGGAGGCGGCTACCTCGACGGTGATACGCCGATTTCTGCGGAAAGTTACGACGTAGCGCTGCTAGCGGCGAGTGCTTGGCTCGATGGGGTCGATCGAGTGGTGGCTGCGGGGGAACCGGCTTTTGTGCTGGCCAGGCCGCCGGGACACCACGCCGAAAACGCCCGCGCGATGGGTTTTTGCTTGTTTTCCAATGCTGCGATCGCTGCTCACTACGCCCTGGAACAGCCAGGAATCAACCGCGTCGCCGTCCTCGACTGGGACGTACACCACGGCAACGGTACTCAATCTTTGGTGGAAAACTGCCGCCAAATTGCCTACTGTTCTCTGCACCAATCTCCGTGCTATCCGGGAACTGGAGATGCCGAGGAGCGCGGTCTCTACGAGAACGTGCTGAACATTCCCCTGTATCCGGGCGGCGGCATAGCTGAATACCTGAGCGCCTTTGAATCTCTTGTGATGCCTTTTTTGTCCAAATTTGAACCGGATTTGTTGATAGTCAGCGCCGGTTATGACGCTACTGCGTCCGATCCTCTGGCGAGTATGACTCTGATGCCGTCAGATTTTGGTACTTTCACCGGATACTGCCTGCAACTCACCCGTCGCATCGCCTTTGGTTTGGAGGGGGGTTACGCGCTGAAAGAGTTGGCCGAGTCGGTTGTGGCGACGATTGACCGATGCCTCAATTAGCTGGAAAATTGGGATAGGGAAAAATAAGGTTGAGAAGCTCTGAGGACGGCATGGAGAGTTGTTGAGGGCGATCGTGCTTGAAGGTCTTTTTCCCTCTGACTTCTGACTTTAGTGACAAGCATCACAAATTTAAGAGATCTAAGTCACTGGGCAGCACAGTCTTGGTCACAGATTTTTAACCAAAAAATCACACCGTGTCAATGTGTTCGATCGCCTTTGGAGTCACTCCCAGAGTGCATAATACAAATACAACAAGCCTGTTAAAATTTTATCTGTCTCAATCAAGTAGGAGGTTTATCATGTCAGTATCCCAAATGACACTCGAAGAGTTATTTGGTCAGGTCATGTTCTCCAGCGTCGTGACTCGCCACGACCGGAGACAGCTCAGATCTGCACTCTTAGAAAGAACACTGAATGAAGATGAGTATGCCATCATCAACCGACTGCTGTACAACGTTCGCCGCGGTTGGGTAAAAATTGTCGATTAAAGACATGGCAGCGGCTCCCTGTAGGGGAGTTAGTACCATTTTCGATTAAAGAATTGGTAATTACTGATAACTATCGGGGTTGAGATCACTGGCCTACAGTTACATTGTTTCGGGAACTGGTTAAAAGTAGAACTTGCCACTGCGGGAAGTTTTTTGTGTTTAATAGTTGGCTCGAAAGTGTAATGGGTTTGACCAGGGTGTTAATTATCAAAATCTCGCTCCAAATCAGCCTATAGGTAGAGATAATTATAAAATAACAGGTTTCGGGTGCATCTCTACTTGTTGAACAATTGTGAGTTTTGAGTTACTAACTGAGAAGTTATAATTAACTCAAAACTCATAATTTTTTGGAGGTAAGATTGGAGATTGGAGATTGGGAAAACTGATAAACATCAGGGTTGAGAACCGCTATAAAGTTAATATTTTTTAAACAGGCATGAAGAATCAAAACTAGAAGCAGTTTCCGGTTGAGGAGGAGTGTGCGATCGTACAAGCACACCGAGTCGCATTAGTCGATCGACCATTCCGGCAATTTGAGCCCGGAAGTGTCAAAATATTAACAACCAGTTCATCCCCAAAATATATGGCTCCCGCCGTTTTAATTGAAAATCTTCAGAAACGCTACGGCACTGTAGAAGCCGTTAAAGATGTTTCCTTCAAGGTAGAACCGGGGGAAATATTTGGTTTGCTAGGCCCCAACGGTGCAGGCAAAACCACAACCCTGCGGGTACTTTGTACTTTGAGTGCGCCCGATAGCGGACGCATTGAAGTGTCTGGCATTTCTGCTGTCAGTCAGCCGAGAATTGCCAGACAAAGACTAGGCTACGTCGCCCAAGAAGTGGCTCTTGATAAGGTGCTGACGGGGCGGGAACTCCTGCAACTGCAAGCAGCGCTTTACCATTTGCCGCGCAATACGATTAAAGGGCGGATTGACAAAATGGTGCAACTCCTCGGTTTGGAGGAGTGGGAAAATAAAAAGACCGGCACTTATTCCGGCGGTATCCGCAAACGCCTTGACTTGGCTGCTGGGTTGCTTCACCAGCCGGATGTTTTGGTGTTAGACGAACCGACTGTCGGGCTCGATATTGAAAGCCGGGTGGTTGTGTGGGATTTCCTGCGGCGCTTGCGGGAGGAAGGTACTACGGTTTTGATTACCAGCCATTATCTCGAAGAAGTTGACGCTTTGGCCGATCGCGTGGCGATTATTGACAAGGGTACGGTGATTGCACAGGGCACGCCGGAGGAGTTGAAAAATCGGGTTGGGGGCGATCGGGTGACTCTGCGGATTCGGGAGTTTTCGCCGATGGAAGAAGCCGAAAAAGCTAAAACTCTGATGCAATGTCTGCCTTTTGTGCAGGAAGTAATTGTCAATACCGCTCAAGGAAATTCTCTCAATTTAGTAGTAACACCGCAAAGCGATGCGCTGGTGACTATTCAGCAAGCTTTGAAAAATGCGGGATTGCCTACTTTTGGGATTGCTCAATCTCGGCCGAGTTTGGATGATGTGTATTTGGCTGCGACTGGTAAGACGCTGTTGGATGCTGAGTTGGCTGCTGCTAGCAACCGCGATTTGAAGGCGGAGCAAAAACAGGCGATGCGATCGTAATTTGAGGGAAGAGGGAAGTTCGGCAACGGATTTTGTAACGGATGTAACGGATATAAGGAAGAGGGAAGAAGGAAGAGAAAACCTTCTTCCTTCTGCTATATAATCTTAAGAGGAGAGTGAAAAAATACGCTCGTAATTTTGGGCGATATTAATAAATAAATCTTGTTTTAGAAGTTGAAGCGCCTCCTTTCCGAGAAGATGCAACAGGTGCTGTTCGGGTGGGAAACTCAAGAGTTTTGCTGGAGTTGGTGATTAGAGCTTTTCAGGATGGTGCGTCGCCGGAATCAATTGTGCAGCGTTATTCAACTGTGTCATTGTCGGATGTCTATAGTGCGATCGGCTATTATATCCCACACCAAGAATCAGTAGAAGCTTATCTCAATTATCGCGAGCAATTAGCAGATTCAGTCCGTCAGCGTTTGTCTAGCATTCAACCGGACATTATCCATTCTAGGTGAATTAGCGTTGCCTTGTCGATATAGAGCGATCGGTGTTTCTGCCATGTCTTGATCGAAGATTCCCAGCTATGTAGAATTTATCATAATGACTATATAACCTCATCTGCTGGCTTGTGACGATCGCCCGCCCAACACCACCAATACCTCCAGACTTGCTACTGTAAAGATAGTGAGATTTAATCAACAAGCAATTATGAGCGGTACTGTTACATCCCCCAACAACCTCAACCAGCAGCGGCCACTCTCCACAGCATCCGCTGACACTTCCAGTTCCCTGCTGGGCGACTTCATCCAAGAAACACTCGCCTTAACCAAGCGCCTGTTTATTCAATTGCAGCGCCGCCCCTCCACGCTAGTTGCAGGCATTATTCAGCCCCTGATGTGGTTGGTTTTGTTCGGAGCTCTGTTTGAAAATGCACCCGCCGGCTTGTTCGGCGAAAGCCAGAATTACGGACAATTTCTCGGCGCTGGTGTAATCGTTTTTACAGCCTTTGCCGGGGCGCTGAATGCTGGTTTGCCGATTATGTTCGATCGCGAGTTCGGATTTCTCAACCGCTTGTTAGTCGCGCCGTTGGCTTCGAGATTTTCGATCGTCCTAGCTTCGGCTATTTTTATAGTCACCCTCAGTTTTATCCAAACCGGCACAATCGTTACAGCGGGGGCGTTTTTGGGCGCGGGCTTCCCCGGAATTGCCGGACTAGGGGCGATCGCCCTAATTGTCCTACTGTTAGTTTTGGGCGTCACCGGCTTGAGTCTGGGTTTAGCCTTCGCTCTCCCCGGCCACGTAGAATTAATAGCGGTAATTTTTGTTACTAACTTGCCGCTGTTATTTGCCAGCACAGCCCTCGCGCCGCTGTCATTTATGCCAGAGTGGCTGCAAGTTGTGGTGACTCTCAATCCTCTGAGTTATGCGATCGAACCCATCCGCTACTTATACCTGCACAGCGATTGGTCGCTAGCAAGTGTCGTTATGCACGCTCCTTGGGGTACTGTCACCTTTGGAGGATCGCTGTTAGTATTGCTAGCCTTTGATGTCGTAGCGCTGCTGAGCATTCAACCGCTGCTGCGACGCCGATTTGCTTAGTTAGGGCGATCGTTTCACTAGCACCGTCAATTCTAGGACACGGCGCCGTGCCTTTGGTCGTGTCAACTTAACTTCAAACCTACTCAGAGACTGCTGTTTGGCGATTAGGCCCAGAGCCCCCGTCACCCCCCTTAAAAAGGGGGGGACAAGAGGCGGTCAAAGTCCCCCTTCTTAAGGGGGATTTAGGGGGATCTGGTCTCGGCTCAAAGCGAGATTTTTCAATGCTTCCAGGCTGGTTGTGGACAAGAGGAAGGGCAATGCCGTGTCGTTAGCCCCAGCGAAGTAATATAATATTTAGTCACAAGTCAGAATATTGTTTAGATAGAATTGTTTTTTTGAAAGTTCCACTAATAAATTATGAACACCAAAACTTTTAAATCGGGCAAATTGATCATTGGGATTGCTGCAAGCGCGATCGCATCCTGTGCTCTGTTCTCCCCTCAAGCAAGCTTTGCTCAAGCCAGCGGTTTAAATAATGCCCAACCGCTGCAAGACTTTCAAACTCAAGACAATACCGACCCATTTTCCGGCCGCAGCAGCGGCAGCGGAATATTTGATTTAATTCACCGCTCCAATTTGGGAGGCGGCCGCAGCATGGAAGAATTTAATAGCGAACAGCGCAAAAATTTGAACGATGCGGCCGCAGAATTTCGGAACAAACAGCGCCTTATGCTGCAAAAACCAGACCAAGCAGTGCCTTCACCGGCGATCGCACCAGCAGAAATTACCGCCCCCGTCCCTTAAATTTACAACTGCTGTTTGCTCATTTCTCAGTCCGCGTGAGCGAAGCCAGCGCTTAGGCGGACTTCGTTTGTCTAGCAGCGATTTCAAGATCCGAATCTTATCTAAAAACCATCGCCCTTAATCCCGTTCCAACCACGCCCGCATTTTACCCGGATTAAGCAAACCGTAAGGATCGACCAACTCTTTAAACTGCAACTGTTCCACATTTATACTTTTCATCCCTCCATCTTCCAATATATAAGTGTGAGGATTAGCAATCATTGCGCCTTGCTCTTCGTGATAGCGAATAATTTCATTGAGGCGTGATTCCGTAGTGTAGCGAACTATTTGCAAAGCCGCAGCGATCGCCCTGCCATTAATCCGCAAAAACTCCAAGTGCATCATCACCTCATCCCCATAATAATTGTACAGTTCCTCAATCAATTTCAAACCTTTATCTGGGGGAAAAATCGTCTGCAAATAAGTCAGAGAGGGGTCAGCGCTGCGAGCGTGCAGAGTTGTATGATTCCAAGTAAATTCAGCAATAGCTGCACCTTTGCTCGCTGCTTGCACGTCTTTTTGATAGCAAATTGTGCCACCATATTCGCGCACCAAATCTTGCAGCGGTTCCAGACAAGATTCAGCTACCATTAACAAAGCGCAGTGCTTACCTTCAGGAATCGCATCCCGGAAAGCAGCAAAATAAGCAGGAATCGGCCAAGCACAAACACAAATTAGTTTTTTGATAATCCCGTCAGCATCGCCCAAAGCTTGACCGAAGTTTGCCGATGTCATAAAATCGTCAAAAGCCACGATGATTTCCGCCCAAGGATAAGCAGGGGCGAGGGGAATTTCTAACTCAGTAATAATCCCATTTGTACCGTAAGCGTGATTGACTTTTTGCACTTCATCGCCGCGCAATTCGATGACGCGGGGCTCGTCTTCCATTGTAACGACTCGAACGGCATGAAGATTTCCTCGATCGCGCAATTGCCCGTAAGTTATCGAACCAATTCCCCCGCTACCGCCGCCGATAAATCCCCCAATCGTTGCGGTGCGATAGGTTGAGGGAACCATCCGCAATTCCCAACCAGTTTCTCGCGCTTGTTTGTCGAAAACCGACATTTTCACCCCTGGTTCTACGCAAGCTAAACCCGGTTTTATCCAGCGGATACTGTGCATTTTGGTGGTATCTAAAATGACGCCGCCCTTGAGGGGAATGCACTGCCCGTAATTGCCCGTTCCTGCGCCTCTGACAGTTAGCGGAATTTTGAATTTGACGCAGGCTGCCGCAATCCGCAAAACTTCGGCTTCGCTGGCGGGACGAACTACTAAATCTCCTGTTTTATCACTTAAGAGAGGTTGTAAAATTGGACTGAAGTGATAATAGTCTTGAGATAGCTTGACAACTTGCGCGCGATCGCTAATTATTTCAATTCCCGAGAGTTCCGACGAGAAAGCATCCCAGTCAATACTTTGAATCGCAGTTGCAGTCATTTGTTTCCTCAATCCTGACAGGATTATATATTTTTTAAAGCATAACTTAGTAACCTAAAATACTAACTGCAATCTTTCTTTACGCAGTAAGGTGCTTATTCGCGCACCCTACACATAGAAGTTCGGGAGCATCCCGGTTTTGCAAAAGCCTCAAATGGCCAAGAGATCGTTGAGGTAAGCACAACGAAGTTTTAGCATTTG
>NZ_JAUBPS010000163.1:0-1709 GCF_036700865.1 Microcoleus sp. S13C4 | reverse complement strand
CATTCTCTCCTTAACGGTGGCTCTAGTTTTTCTTGGACCACCGTTCTCATCTTTAGTTAGTCTAAACTACAGTAAATATGGGTTTCAGGCGGGTTGTCACCCCCCCAGATATATGCTTGCTGATTCGTAAGGATTCAGGTCATGTGAAAAGCAGTAAAACCTATACGGTGTAACCATTTGATCTAATAATTATCAAATATCTATTCTTATTAAGAAACCATGAAAGCTTTGATTTTCGTACCTATTGAGAATTAAGCTGTTGATTTAGCGAAGGCTTGAATTCTATAAGTCTTTCTGTGACTACGTTTCAGATACCTGAATCCTTACGCTGATTCTTGTAATATAGTCGCTGCCACTGCTTTTTATCTAGGCTTACTAATCGCAATTTTTGGCTCAGATTTATTGAGCTTTTCCTCCCTTTTTTTTAACTATACCCTTTTCTGTACTCTTTGAGCGGGAAGGGAGTAGTACCAAAACTCTGGAAAGGTGCTTGTGTAGTGAGGGATAATTGTACTATTCATACCGGAGAAGAAATAGAAAAAGCCATCAAAAAGAAAGGGGCAAAATTAATATACTTGTCGCCCTATTCGCCCGACTTCTCACCAATTGAACATTTATGGTCAAAACTCAAAAACATTCTCCGTTCTATCAAGACGACTAATTATCGAGAATTAGCCAAAGCACTCTTGGTTTGCCTTCAATCAAGTTACATTATCCGATATGAGGAATTGGTTTACTCACTGCTATTATTGTACCTCATCTTTCTGAGAAACGCTATATGAAGTTTGGTACAAGTAAACGTGTTGTGAGTCAAGCATCGCGTGCTGTCAACAAAATGCTATTACAGCACTTTGCGTGACTAAGAGGTACAGTAACAGCAGTGAGCAAAATAATTTTCGATTTGCTTAGTTGAACATAATTTCACTCCCAATTCCAATAGTTTTTCCACAATCTGTACACTTCGAGGTACAAATCTCCTGAGCCATGCCTTTAATTCCCACCATAAATGTTCGATGGGGTTAAACTCAGGTGAGTTGGCGTGATAAATACACTACTTTTGCTCCCACTGCTTCGATCATTTTTTCCACACCTTCTACCTTGTGTGCCTTCAGATTATCCATCACCAATACCGCTCCTTTCCATAATGAAGGCACCAGTTCTTCTTGCACAAATTTCTGGAAATCCTCTCCATTCATAGATTTTCCCATTGTCTTCATGGCGATGACCTTCTTATTGCTTATTGCTCCAACCACCGTTACCCTACTTCCTCTATAAAATGGCTTGATATCGTAGCTTCTTTCTCCCTTTTTACTTCTAGCTCCTTGTCTCATTATCCCCAGCAATACGCCCATTTCATCCAAAAAAATCAGATTTTCTGGTTCGACATCTCGGGTTTTTTCCCAATATTCTATTCGCTTCTTTTGATTAATTTCTTTATGGGCTTGACTGCTCCGTAGTGTTTTTTTTTTCAAAGTGAGTTGCTGCTTTTTTAGGAATCCGCACATGGCACTCTCGCTCAACCCTACTCCTGTTTTTTCGTGCCAATACTCACAGTATTCTGCGAGTGTGTAATCTGGATACTGGGCTACCATCTCTTCAATCTGTTGTTCGTGACCAAACAGTAGGCTCGGTGTAACTGCTCACCGCAACAGCGTTGGGGTATCGCCAATGATGTCAGCGAGCGCTATGCACTTTAGTTAGTAGGTGGT
>NZ_JAUBPS010000105.1:0-15961 GCF_036700865.1 Microcoleus sp. S13C4 | reverse complement strand
TAAGCCGGATGTGCTGAAAGGTACAAGTCCGGTTTTGAGGGGAGGGGGTTACAGCGATGTAATCCCTTTACCCGACTTCTCCACGAAGACATAACCGTTGTTCAAAGATGTAAGGAGATAATCTCCGAATGGTTAAAAAGCATGGGCTTAGAACTGAAGCCTAGTAAAACTCGCCTAGCCCACACCCTTGAGGAATACGAGGGAAATACCCCGGGTTTCAACTTCCTTGGGTTTAATATACGGCAATTCCCAGTTGGAAAACATCACTCTGGGAAGAATAACGGAAAATTGCTAGGTTTCAAAACAATCATCACCCCAAGCCAAGAGAAGCAAAAGATACACTACGAGCAAGTAGCAAACATCATCTACGCCCATAGAACAGCGACTCAAGAAGCGCTAATTGGAAAACTCAATCCAATTATCCGAGGATGGGCAAACTACTACTCAACCGTCGTAAGCCAAGAGACTTACGAAGATCAAGACCACCTAATCTTTGACAAACTTAAGGCTTGGGCAAAACGCCGTCATCCCAAAAAGTCTATCCAGTGGATCATCAATAGATACTGGCAGACCATTGGCGGTAATAACTGGGTATTCGCAACCAATGCAAAAAGTGAAAACTTAATGCGGTTAAGAACGCATAGCGAGACTCCAATAGTCCGCCATGTGAAAGTTAAAGGCGAATCGTCTCCATACGACGGAAACCTGGTTTATTGGAGTACAAGAAGGGGAAAACACCCTGAAATCTCAACAAAAGAGGCAACTCTAATGAAGAGTCAAAGGGGTAAATGTAACCATTGCGGATTGATTTTCGGAGTTGAAGACAAATGGGAAATCGACCATAAAATCCCCCGATCCAAAGGCGGTAGAGATGAATATAACAATCTTCAGCTCTTACACAAACATTGCCACGATGTAAAAACAGCCAAAGATGGTTTGGCTGGGGGTAGTATTGTTAATTACCCAAATCACTGAGGAGCCGGATGAGGCTAAAGTCTCAAGTCCGGTTTTGTAGGCGAGGCAGAAAGGCGACTTCCTGACCTTAGCTATCGGAGTGTCAAAATAAACAGCCATTATTGATTAAGCCTGGTTTATTGCTGTGAGCCAACACCCTGTCTGGACGCAAATCCGTCGATCGCACCAGCCACGAGAGCTAGTATCATATAGCACATGGTACTAGAAAAGAAGCTCAAACTCATCCGTGATGTCGAAACGGGTATCATTGCTCATCAGGTCTGCTGCGTTGGGGTACTTCACACTGGTTTGGGCTCTTCAATTGCAGCGAAGTGGCCGGTGGTTGAGTTGGAGTATCGGCGCTTCTGTGGCCCCGATGCAGGTCGAAAGCGTTTTGTTCTCGGTAAAGTCCAAATGGTTCGGGTTAGCTCCACTCCTGAGTTATGGGTGTGCAGTATGGCGGGTCAAAACCTTCACGGCAGTAAGAAACGCTATACCGATTACGATGCCTTGGCGCTCTGTTTATCTAAACTCCACCACAAATCCCTGGAATTGGAACTAACTCCTTTCCTTCCCTACAAGCTTGGATGGTCTGGGGGACGGGGCGAATGGAGCGTTGTCCGCCCCCTCATCGAACAGCACTGCCCCAATGCCGTTATCTGCATTGATTGACCTGCATTCACGGGGACACAAGAGTGCGTGAATGCAGGCCGCCGTTAACTATAAAGAAACACGCACCGCGCCTTTTAAACACGCACTCCACATAAAAAAACACGCGCCGCGCCTTTTAAACACGCATCTATAGAGTCTGTGGAGGAAAATTGGGTGGGGACTGAGCGAGCTCATCTCCGCTCACTTGCTAATTTTAATAATTTAGCTTTTTATTAAAATGCTAACTTTAGCTCTTTATCTTTCAAATAAAATATAAATTGCTAAATAAATAAAATAATAAAATATTTAAATTAGCTTTTTACTAATTTAAATATTGACTAATTTCGTTTTTTAGATGACGATATATATAGAAAACCCCATCCCATGTCCCTAAAGCCATGATTGCAGTCGCCATCGCGTCCCTGTCCGGGGGGCAGGGCAAGACAACCGCATCTCTATTCCTGAGCCGCCTCCTAGCGAGCCGGGGCTATCCCACACTGGCTATCGACGCCGACCCCCAACACAACCTGACCACCTACCTGGGGCTAGAACTGCAACCCAACCAGCCCACCTTGCTGGAAGTTCTCAAAAAATCCGTACCCATCGAAGACGGCATCTATCCAGTCGAAGGTAGCGACAACTTGTTTCTAATTCCCTCCGACGACGGCCTTGACGCCGCCGCCGACTACCTATCCAGCAGCGGCGTCGGCGCTACCCTGTTGCTGCGCCGCCTCGAACCAGTTGCCGAAGCCTTTAAATTTTGTATCATTGACGCACCCCCGCAGCGCTCGCAGATTTGCTTAACCGCAATCGGTGCCGCCGACACCGTAATCGTACCCGCCGAAGCTTCCGTCAAAGGCTACGGTTCCCTAGTGCGGACACTCGACTTGCTCAACTCCATGAGAGATGTCAAAGCAACCAACGCTACCGTACTAGGAGTGCTGCCCTTCCGCGACCGCTGGATTGGCAACACTCAAACCCTAGAGAGCCGCCTAGCCGTAGAAGGAATGAAAGACGAAGTTGAAAACGAATTAATTCTCCCTTCAATCCGAGAATCCGAACAGTACAAAAAAGCCATTAACAAACGCCAAACTCTCAGCGAATTAGGACATCCCGACTTAGAATATCCCTTTGAAATACTGCTCGCCAAAATCGAGTCTCTTTTACAACAAAAAGTACAATGAGTGACAGCATCCTCGACCAAATTCGCTCCAACCGCAAGCGAACAGTTGTTCCAAGCCGAGAAGATACTTTAATCGCCCCCAAACAGGAGAGCGAACAAATTACCCAACAGTCAACTCCGGCGAACGAACCTTCAAAAGAAACCACTGGTGACAATTCAACCTTAGAAGAGTTAAAAGCCGAACTCGCGAAAATTCCGCCAACTCGCCGCCATTCTGCTGTTGTTTTAGATGCCGAAATAGATGCTAATTTGACGAGATTTTGCAAAGAAAAAGGAGTGACTGTAGAAGTATTTTTAGAAGCTGCATGGCTGCAAGCAGTAGCTTCATCTGAGCTGATGGAAAAAATCTTGGTAGAAGCTAAGTGCCGCTACGATTCAAGAAAACTTGCTGGAAAGCTGAGGCGGCTGATCACAATGCTATCCGGGCGCTGATAGGGAGTAAATCTTAATCGCTGATTCTCTGGACTACTTAGGACTTTTAGGGAGTTTCTGCGAGCGTGACGAGCGTAATCGGTTGTGTTACCATCAAAACTAATCAAACATTAAAAGAACGAATTTTTGATGGTGAGTGTTGCCCCTATTCCTGGGATGGTTGCATAAGTAGGTAGGCGGGATTAAACCGAATAATGTAACAGTATGTAAATAGGCTTAAGTCAGCCAGTAGAGAGCATTTGGACACTTTACATCGTTTACATAGTTGCGTTTTAAAGCGCCGACTTACTTAAGTCCTAAATAAATTGCCACAGCAATTTCCAGGTTTATGGAGTACGGTTGCAAGGGTTTGTCAACCATTTTGGTAAGTGCCTTTGGTAAGTGCTTGGGATTAAGGTGTACTCTATTTGCCTGGAATCTGCTGTATAAGTTTCATCCAAACCTCACGGGATGCGTGAAACTCAGACACAAAGCGTGCTGAGAGGGAAGCGACTCGGAGGATTTTAATCCCCGTTGTATTTTCAGGATATAGCAGTCCTAGATGTCTGTCTTGTCCACTTTGTATCAATCTTATGTAGTTCTCGACCGCGCTAAAATTCCAAATGCTGCACGGCCCGCCGCTTAGTTTCCTCCCCACGCCTGTCATATTTGGCCGTAGTTACCGGAGAAGCATGACCCGCCAACTTTTGCACCGTCACAATATCCACCCCAGCATCGAGGAGGTCCGAGCAAAACGTGCGCCGGAAATCGTGGGGACTAAAGGACTCCACCCCAGCGAGAAACGCCCGTCGCTGCACAATCTTCAACACACCATCCTCCGTCATGCGTCGGCGCTGAATTTCTCCCCCCTTCCGAATCGGGTACAACAGAGGCCCTGGAGCCTCTCCCCTCAACTCCAGCCACCGGGACACTAAAAGGCAAGCAGACTCCGGGAGGTAAACCGTCCTGTCTTTCTTGCCCTTACCCTCCCGGACGAACAGCGCTCCCGTAGATAGGTTGAAATCTCGCTTCAAGAGATTGACCGCTTCACCGCGACGGATGCCGCCCCCTCGCAAGATAGCAATCAGCGCCGAGTCCCTAACATCAATAGGGGTCTTACCAGAGCAGCTTTTCATCAATGCAGCAATCTCACAGAGCGTTAGCGCGCGCCCCCTAACTTTTCCCGATTGCTTGATACTCCTGACATCCACCGCTTTACTGTAATCGAGGGGGTCGATTAAATCCAACCGCAAAGCTTCCTTTAACACCCGCCGCAGGGCGCACAGCATTTGGTTCACCGTCGCGGGGGCGTACTTTTTCTCAAGGGCCGAGCGCAGAGCCGCCGTATGTCTGTAGCGCAATGCCGCCCAATTCAAAGTCATTGCGTCGCACTCCCCACCTGTCAGCATTCGGGCCATGATATTGAGCCCTTCTCTCATGGTTGCCTTTGACCGCTCGCTCCCCAAACTGTCGAGGTACACTGCTGCTGGGTGCTGAGTCAGGGGTACCGGACAGGGCAGATTCAATGTTTCCGGCTGTTGCTCTGGGAGTAAGTCGAGCATTTACTCTTTCAAAGTGACATTATAAATACTAAATTTTACGCCGAAAAGGCGTTAGCGATCGATTTGGCTCTTCCCTGGTGAACCCTCACCGTCCGGGGACGAGCCCGTGTGTTCCCTCCTCTTCGTAGAAGAATAACACCTTTATGCAGCTTTAGTCTGTTTTTTTGGGCTACTTGCTGTGGAATCGCCTGATATTGCTTTATCGCTGGTGGGTGGGAGAGTTATGCGAAGTGAGGGGAATTTTTGGGGAGTGCGATCGCGAATGGCTGTAATGATATGATGGCGGAATGGCAATCAATACTGCTCGGTTAAGCAATTTCGTGGTTATGATATGTCAGCTAAAGATATCTTTCACAATGCTGTTCGTTCAGCTTTAGAAAAAGAGCTTGACTAAAGTGCCAAATAGTTTGCTAAAATTCTCCATAGTTAATCATTGAGAGGAAGTTTTGTGTTTGCCCTCAAACGAGCGCTCAAACTGAATAACAACGAAGCGACTTTGATGGCAAGACACGCAGGATTCCGGCGCGTAGTATTTAACTTTGGGTTAAGCTTGCGGACTCAAATGTATAGCGAGGGAAAATTCACAGACTCGAAGGTGATCAACGAAGTTAAAAAAGTTCTTACCAACTACGTCAAGAAAAAGCCTGAATTCTGCTGGATGAACCAGTTGTCTAGTCGAGTTTATCAAAATGCTTTAATTGACTTGAAAGATGCTTTTAGTAGATATCGCTCAGGAAAGGCAGGTCATCCAAAATTTGCTAGCCGTCGAGACGGTCAATCTTTTACGGTTGATTCATCTAACGGCAAAGTTTTGTTAACCGCTGGCAACACTATTAAGATTCCTACTTTGGGAACTTTTCGGCTTTTTGAGCCATTAGAGTGTAGTTTTATCTCTCAAACTTTCACGATTTCAAAAGAAGGAAATCGCTGGTTCGTTTCTTTTTGCGTTGATGCAGAACGTCTCCCGGTTCAGCAGTCTGAAAGTTCTGTAGGAATTGATGTCGGCATCAAGTCATTTGCCACGCTGTCAACCCAGCAGGTTTTTGATGCGCCAAAACCGTTAAAGCAAGCGAAAACCAAGCTTGCTACTTTGCAGCGCCAAGCATCTAAACAGCTAAAAGGCTCTAAGAATCAGCGCAAAACTTACAATAAAATTAGCCGACTCCATGCAAGAATAGCTCGTATTCGCCTAGACTTTCTCCATAAGTTGACAACTTATTTAGCCCAAACTTTTAAGCTAATTAAGATTGAAGATTTAAACGTCAAAGGAATGATGGCGAATCATAAGTTAGCTGGAGCAATATCTGATCTTGGGTTTTACGAATTAAAACGGCAACTCGACTACAAGTGTCAAATGTATGGAGCTAGTTTGGTACTGGTAGACCAGTGGTTTCCTAGTACCAAAACTTGCTCGAATTGTGGCAACAAAAAAGATATGCCACTAAGCGTTCGGACTTTCGACTGTCCTGCTTGTGGCATATCTTTAGATCGGGATTTTAACGCAAGTTTGAATATTTTAAATTGGGAACCCTCGGCTTGAGGGGAATAGCCTACTTATCTTGGGATTAGCCGTCTACCCAACAGCGTAGGAAGTAAACCCTGAATTGTATCTAAAGACGACTTTAGGTAGGTTTAGGTAAGTTTTATAAAGCAGGGATGGATCATCACTCACGATCCTCTCTTTATCAAGGTAGAGGAACTTGATTTTTTTATCGACTTAGCAGGGAAAAGAGTTTATCAGCAGAGAAAGATGGCTTCAAAATTGCTATTGAGATTAAGTCTTTTATCGGTGCATCTGATTTAGCCAGCTTTTATATAGCTTTGGGTCAATTTCTCAGCTATCGTTCTGCCCTGAGAAAGAAGCAACCAAACAGAATTTTGTATTTAGCAATAAACCAAGATGTGTATAATGATTTTTTCAGCAATCGTTTTATTCAAGAATTAATCGCTGAGCATCAGCTCAAATTACTCATTTTTGATGTTATTCAAGAGGGGATACTTTTATGGAAAGAGTAAACTACAGAGAATTAATCCAAACAATTCTATCTCAACACTCAAGGAATGACTTGGATACTGAAACAGAAGTTCAATTACTTTTTGATACCGAACGGGAACATTATCATGTGGTTCATTTGGGCTGGGACGAGCAAAAACGGGTTTACGGCTGTGTGATTCACGTTGATATAAAAGATGGTAAATTTTGGATTCAGAGGGATAGAACGGAAGCAGGAATAGCGAATGAGTTAGTAGCCGCCGGAGTTCCCAAGGAAGATATTGTTTTAGCTTTTAAAGCCCCTTACGTGCGTCAATTTACTGAGTTTGCAGTGGGGTAATTAGATACGGAGGATTTACATTTTCATCAAAAATAAAGTATTTAGTTTTATCACGCGAGCGGAACTTACGCTCATAAACCGGGTTCCTCTGAAAATCCTGTGTTTGGAGATGTCGAGGAATAGCACTGGGGAAGAAATTCATAATCCGGGTTAGCTACCCCCTTTATCATCGGCAGAAAGATACTCACTTTCTGCTCGCGCAGATTCTTCTGCGCGCTCGTTATTTTTCCCTCAGCAAGATTGTCAGCTTCCCGCTATCTTGGCAACAAGCAAAGACTTCCGGCTGATAAAATATGCAAAAAGATCATAATTTCAGTTAAGAGAGTGAAAATAACGATCGCATGGTTACGGGCGAGATTGAAGGACGGGAAAATGCCCCTACATTATTCGGATGCCGGAAAGAGTGATCGCTCTTTCTGGAGCTTCCCCGGCAAACCTGCGGACTAGAGCCCAGCGAAAGCTCTGTGCGAAGCCGAGGGTTGCTTCATGTTAGCGTGAGGATATTAATTGAAAGGTTCTTGCTATGAAGCAATACAAAAACTTTTCCCATCACTGGACACGACGGCAACTGCTCGAATTTGGGCGTTGCATTTCAGGGGGCGACAAGCGCCCCTGAAGGGTGTCCCTTTGGCGCAGTGAATAAACGGCCGCTTCCATCAAAACCGAGAGTTCTGGGTCTGCCATCGTTTCCACGGATGCCAACAGCGAAGGATACAAAGAAGCGCTCGTCACCCCTAGCGTTGTAGCAGCAGCGGACACCTCAACCGTTAGCGGTATCGGTATTTGTGTCATGATTGAAAAACCTCATTAATGTGAGTGCCACACCCCGCCCCAGAAGATTTCCAGTCAGAGGGAGCGGGGTTTGATTTTGGTGTTAAAGGATGCCTGTGTATGCACAAATATGCTTATGTATGCACATACATGGCACTTTTATTTGGGTATTGTCAAGCCCTATGATGAAAATTGTTGTGCATACACAGACAAATGACCAGAAAACCCGCAGAACGCAGCGCTTGGGGCGAAAACAAAGAGCGCTACAGCATTTTTGTAACTCCCACCGCGATGAAGGCGATCGACACCAGGGCTGAGGCTCTTGACATATCGCGCTCTGAATTCTTGGAACAGTTCGCCCGTCAGATGGTGGGAATGACCGATACTGAACTAGGAAAGGAGGATAGGGAGGAATTGACCAAAAGTCTTGGAGCAGAGTATCGCATTAGCCCGCGAAGAACTTGCTAGCAGGGGTTTGTTTCTCAAGCGCAAGGCTAAGGGCGATCGGGTTCAATTGCTAAAAAATCAAATTATGGAATGGGAAACACTACTTGAAAAACTAAGGTGAAGTTTCGGTATACACCAAAATTTGTTGATCTCGCGTTTGGTGTATACCCAAAACAGCAACGCCAAGTGTGCTGGATTGAAAGTTCAAAATGTCTCAGATTTTTTGCCAAAAGCTTTTGTGGACTGCATTTAGGTAGAACCAGAGCTAAGAACGGCATTTCAATTTTTTTGAGTTCCACGACCCCCCAAACCCTTACTATAAAAAGCTGGAGGCGTTTTAAAATACATCCATTTAAAGGAGTGACTGCAATGATTGGATGGCCGTTTAGCAAAAGTGAGGATGACGATTCGGAGCAGGAAAACAGACATTCGGCGTCATCTGAAGAAGATGGCAAGGAGATGGAAAAAAAGTATGGGTGGGAACTCAAAAGAGTCGAACAAAACGAGGACGATTCAGACCTATCGGTCGATTGCGTGTTTAAGGGCAAGCAGACCAGCTTCTGGGATATGTGGGGCGACCATCAAGACGACCCGGACTAGATGAAGCATAACTATAAAAGCATTTGATGTGATGACACAAACTGAAGAACTCGAACTTTACGACCCATTGGCAAGCAAGTCTACGCTGAGCCTTTACCTAGTCAAAGAGCAAGAAAAATGGATTCCTATCGAAAGCAAAGAGCTTGTGATTGGGAAACAGTTGACTCGACTGTTACAGCTTTCTCACGATTCGCGTCCTCTACTGAAGCGCAAGGTCAAAGTTGGAGAACGGCTAACTTACCACGTTAAAAAAGAGGGTAGCCCTTGGAAAGCTTACCTTGTCACTCCCTCGGACTGGGTAGTGGTCAGAGTGTTTCGGTACGAAGCTGACCTATCAGAGGTTGAAGGGGATATGCCAGAGTTTCGGGACGTACAGATTGCTTACTGCGAGCGCCAGCCTTTGATGCCAGAAGAAGCTGAGGCAATGACTTATGAGATTGTCAGCAAGGTTTCCGTTTATTCATGCGGTGGCGACAGGGAAGCTTATCAGAAATTCCTTGCCAGCGAGCAATCTAAGCCATACGTTCGAGTTTAAAATTGGAGGATCTATCAACTCATGGAATTACAGAGGCCCTTGGCAACAACCGAAGAGCCTCGCAGCCCAAGACCAGACCAAAAAAAAGAGTCCGCTATCTATAGAAGAGACGGCAGACAAAAAAATTAAAAAAACTTTAGATTCATCATAATCTATTTCTGCCATTACCGCATCATTTGCACCTTTGCACATTAACGGTAGTTACAGCAGAGCCGTCTCTTCTACATTTAGCGGGTTTTTGTAAAAAAAACCAGTTAGCACCGCTATGAGTAGCGAGAGAGGCATCTATGAACGTTGTTGCAAATCAATTTTTATCAACTACCACTTATCTTTGCCCCAAACACAAGAGCCACATTGAGAGCCGGGGGCTGTTGAATAATTGGAGTTACGCCAACTGTCGCACCGTATCTGCGGATGAGGCATCAGTTTACTTGGGCTACGCGGCGAAGTCTGGCGGCATCCTGTTTGTGGGAAAAACAACGCAATTCCAATTCAGACCGGACAAGCCTTGGAAATCAGAAAGCTGCAAAAAAGCGCCCAAATATCGCACACCAGTGGGAGAATACGACGCATTCTTGCCCCAGCATCCCACCGACAAAAACTACTGGGAGCCAGAAAATCTCAAGCAGCACTGCTACCGCATCAACGACCATCCGTGCATTGTCCTCACTGAAGGCCCGTTCAAAGGAATCGCCGGGTGCGCTAACGACATCCCAACTATTGCACTGCTGGGCGTTTCAATGGGTCTAACCTCTAAAAAAGGAGACATTCAAGGCAAGCGCTACTTGGTCGAAACTTTAGAAAAGTACGCCCGTGCCGGCTTCGGGTTTATCTTTGCCTTCGATGCCGACGCCGCCACCAACCCAAACGTCACCTGGGAACAGCGGAAACTCGGTCTTGTGTTGCTCAAGTTCGACGTTCCGGTCTACAGTGCAACTGGAGGTTGGGATGCGGGCACCGAAGGCGAAACCAAAGGCATGGACGATTTGATTCAACGAAAGAGCATTGAAGCTTTTAGAAAAGTGCTGGCCACGTCCGTTACTTTTAAGGACTGGGAATCAAAAACCTTTGGAGGCGACGACGGCAGCGGTGGAACTAGAGACAGATACCTCGTCCCCAAGTCCACAACGTTTGAGGTACACTGCCTCAAGAATTTATTCGGAGATGATTGGATAGTCATCAATGATGCTTTCTACCAATGGAACGGGCGCTATTGGCAGTTCCAAGATGAAGCGGACGTAAACAAACTCATCGGCGACTTTACGGAGAATTGCTACGAAACAGCAGAAGTCGGCAAAAAGTTTAAGTTCGGCACTAACAAATTCTTAGATTCTGCCTTCAAATATTGCCGGAAGGTGCTGCACCAGAAGGTTGACACTTCTCGGAACCACCTCAAATCGTTCTCGAACGGCACTGTGGATTTGAGAACTGGCGAACTGTTCCCACACGACAAGGAACATTACCTGCTTTCCTGTTCGCCATGCGATTATGTTCCGGGGTCAGAATGTCCGCAGGAATTTAAGAAATTCATACTTTCTGCCTACGGTGCCGAACAGGTAGAGGTCATCAGAGCCTTGACTTCGATGTACTTAGACCCAACCGCACCTTACGGGAAGTTTGCTTACTTGATTGGGGATAGCGGTAGCGGGAAAGGCGTGATGCTCAGGACTTGGGCAAACTTACTTGGCGAAGAAAACAGCGTCAGTTCCAATAGCTTGACCGAACTGACAAAACCTGAAGGCCGGCATCAGCTATTAACTGGTAAATCCTTGTTTTACATCCCCGACGCTGGCGGATTTCTGAGCGGACTCAAAGCTTTTTACGAGTTGGTGGACAACGGCGGCATTTCGGGACGGGCGCTATTTTCGGCATCGGCTTACCAGAAAAAATGGAACGTGCGATTTGCGATCGCCTCCGTCGAACACATCCAAACGGAGAACAGTGGCGATGGTTGGGACAGGCGCTGCATTCCGTTGCAAACCCGCGCCCGAACGGCAAGCATCGAAGATCCGGATTTAGGCCACAAACTATCGGCAGAGCTGGGTTCGATCGCTGGTTGGGCGCTATCAATGGACAAGACAGAACGCAATCGCATTTTGCTCGTACCATCAACCAACCCGTCAATTGTCGCGTTGAAACAAGACGGCGCAATTCTAGGGGATAGCGTCCGTTCGTTTGTTGATCGCTGTTTGAGAGCGGGTGGCGATAGTTACGTTGGCAGCGATCTGCACAGTTGGTATGTGGCATATTGCAAAGCCCACAATCTCTTGCCAAGCGGTTACAACAAATTCGTTCACCACTTGCAGCGAGTATTGTCAAATCACTGGCGAGCTTCCGAGGTTGTGCGAGAAGGCGACAAAATCAAGCGCATTCCGGCTCAGTGGCGGGGACTTCAGATTTTACCGTGCTTTGTTGATGTAGCAGTCGCGGAGGATGAAGGTGGCAGCAACCGACCGCACATCCCGAACTGGGCTTGCATCAAAACTATTTGTGCTGATGGCGGATTGCAAGAATTAACTCGAACCCGCACGGTTACAGGCACTTCAGCGATTGCAGAAATTCCAGCACATTCTCAAATAGCTCAAACCGTTGTGGTTACAGACGTTACAAGCAATTCTGAAATTGTTACAACATCTAAAAACCCTACAACCCGCATGGTTACAGACGTTACAGCGTTACAGGGTAAAAGTAGCCAGTATGAAAAGACCTCATCATACGAGATCACAGATGATCTTAATAACACGGCTGAAGGTGAACCCTTAACTGATGTAACTCCTGTAACCACAACTGTTACACCCACTTTTGAGTCCTCAGCACAATCCTGTAACAGCTCAAAAACTTGTAACAACCCTCAGCTATCCGAGCCAGGGACGATCGCCCCTCTGGAATCCAAACCAATAGAGCCAACCGAACCAACAGAGCCGCCGAGCGTCCCGATGGTGAATTGGAATGTCGGCGAGCAAGTAAAAGTTTCGACCCAGTATCCCGGAGCTCAAGAATATATAGACGAGCGGGCCACCGTAGTTAAGGTGTGGAGCGATGGGCTATGCCGGATTGAGCTTGACCGCGAGATTTCAGTCATTGGAGGTAAACCTAAAAAACAATTCAACCTTAACGGGCGTTACTTGGTTTCAGAGTTCGCGAGCGACTCAAATCTCAACGAAGAGGAACTAGAACTCGTTAACCTGATGCGGTTCGCGGTTACACAATCAGACCCCCTAGTTACCGATGCCGTGAAAAAATGTCTCACGGAAACTTGCGACAAAGGTTTCGCTAACCGAAAAAAAGTTTGGGAAGCGTTGACGGCGAGTGAGCGAACTGTATTTAAAGCGCTACTAGCTGAGTTAAAAGCTCAGCCTCAGCCGAAACAGTTACCTCACACCCCCGCCCCGGTCGAGTCCGAGCCAAAAACTCTATCTGCCCCCATCGAACTCTCGAAGCGGGAGTGGGAACAGCCGACAACAGAAGCAGTGACCCAAGGAGAGCCAATACTGAGGCCGACGCCAGAACAGTTATCTGTGCCGATTGCCTCCTTGGAGTCAGAGCCAGAGCAGGAATTGCCAATCTTCACAGCGGATACTGAAGTGCATCAGCTTGATTTGCTGCCAGATTTCAAGCCGCTTTCAGACTCCGACGGGAGATTTTCGCCCGAATCTGAAGATTGGGCTTAATCCAAGAACACACTGCGAGCCTTGTCCAGTCTAGGCTTTCGTCTCTCTGTATCGATATTGGCTCTTAGTCAGCTTCACTCCAAGTAAGTGAGTTATTCCCATGAAAACATTTGTCGAATTCCAGCAGATTTATCTGTTCGCGACTCGCACGTTGATCGAAGCCGCCATCAATCGCATCATGAACAACCGCGAACATCAAATATCGCAGGCGAAACTCGCAATCGCCACCGCAAACCGAAAACTTGAAAATTTAGAATCTTCGCGGATAGTGTTCCAAAGAAGAGCTGAGTACGAACAGGAACCGCCCGATGTGGGGGAGTTGCGGGAGGAATTGACCGCCTAAATCAGCGACTGGTGGCCGCCTATCAACTTCCTGAAATTACACCTTCTAAACGCGAGAAACGGCAAGCGAGCGAGCAAGTCAAAGAATTCGTTGAAGGCGTGATTCTGAGTCTCAGTACCGAATCAATAAGGACTGAAAAATAAATAACTTGATGGATTGTCGGATATAATCACAAACAGCGCCCTGATTACTACAGCAATTTCCAGGTTCATGGAGTACGGTTGCAAGGGTTTGTCAACCATTTTGGTAAGTGTTTGGGAGTAAGGTGTACTCTATTTCCCTGGAATCTGCTGTATTTTCTCTAAAATCGATAGAAACTCGCAAGGTATTTTTCTATTCTACCACTTTATCTGACCTTTAAACCTATGTTTTATTCTAGTTCAATTGAGTCGGAAATAAAGAAACTTTATAACTCTTTATCAGAAAAGGATAAAAGAAGGTATGCAGCGATCGAGGCACAAAAATTGGGATGGGGTGGAATTAGCTATATAATGAAACTTTGCGGATGCAGTCGAAATACTATTGTCCAGGGAATTAAAGATTTAGAAACAATGAATAAAACGACTATTAATAATTTAAGGGTCAGAAAAAAAGGAGGAGGAAGAAAAAGTATTTTAGCTACCAGGATCGGTATTGATGAAGCCTTTTTAGAAGTCTTAAAGTTCCAGACAGCGGGAGACCCAATGAATGAGCTAATTAAATGGACTAATTTAACGCATAAAGAAATAGCTGTCGGACTGAAAAACGCCGGATTTTGTGTGAGTCTTCCTCTAGTAGGACAACTCCTAAAAAAACATGGATATGTGAAGCGAAGAGCACAAAAGAAACAGACAACAGGAATTAATAAAAATCGTAATGCTCAATTTGAAAATATTGCTAGATTCGATACAGAGTATAGAGAGGCGGGTAATCCCATCCAACCGTTTTGATACAAAAAAAAAGAAGTTTTAGGGAATTTATATCGTCCGGGAACTCTCTATACAACCGAGCCTGTCACTACTTTCGATCATGATTTTTGGAGCTTAGGTCACGGAAAAGTAATTCCACATGGGATTTATGATGCTCAAGAAAATCGAGGATATATAACATTAGGTAACAGTAAAGATCCAAGTGAATTTGCTTGTGAATCTCTAAAAAATTGGTGGAATAATTATGGAAAATTTCTCTACCCGAATGCCACTTCAATTTTAGCAAAGTGTGATGGTGGAGGTAGTAACAATGCTAATCATTATATCTTTAAAGAAGATTTACAAAAGTTAGTTAATGAAATCGGAATTGAGATAAGGATTGCCCATTACCCTCCTTATACATCTAAATATAATCCCATCGAACATCGACTCTTTCCTCATGTTACGAGAGCTTGCCAAGGAGTAATTATTACTAATATAGAATTAGTCAAATACCTGGTAGAAAAAACTCATACAAAAACCGGGCTCTCTGTAGTTGCAAATGTGCTTAATAAAGTCTATAAAATTGGTCGAAAGGTAGCTGATAACTTTAAAAAAACTATGCAAATTATTTTTGATTAATACTTGCCAAAATGGAACTATAGAGCCGTACCTCAAACTTAATACTTCATCAAGTTATTTATTTTTCAGTCCTAATAAAAGCTTCAAATGTAATTGCATCAATTCCGCCTATTAGATTAACCGATGTCAAAATTTACTTAACTGACATTGCTCCAATTATTGAGACATTTTTGCCACGTTTAGTTGGTTTTTGCCCCTTTGCCCTTTCACCTTTTAAAGACCTAGCATATAACCTAACCATTGCCAAATTAACTCCCGATTCGTCAATGAATATTAAGTCTTTTAAACTAATCTCTTTAATTTTTTTCCCGAACTCACATCGCAGGAGTTGAACTCGCTCCGTGCCTTTGCCTGAAGTGAAGAGTGTTTTTTTTTTGACAGTAATGCCTAAGAGTTTTATCATTCTTCCTATTGTTGCTCTACTAACGAAAAATCCAATTTCCCCATAAACTAAATAACGGAGTTCTTCAAGAGTTGCATCATTATTTCCTTCAATCAATTGGGCCAAAAGAGTAGTTGCTCCGCATTCAGTTTGCCTTTGACTCCACATCGGTCAGTTCTGGGAGTAATGTTTTTTGTTTCACGATATTGTTTAAGCAATTTTTTTACAAAGCTCAAGGCTACAGAAAAACGCTTAGCTATTGCTTTTTGTGAAATGGGTTCAGCATGATAAGTATCAAGAATTTTTTGCCTAAAATCAATCGAATAAGCTTTCATTTTTAACAATGTATGAAGTTTGGTACAAGTAAACGGGTTGTGAGTCAAGCAGATCGTGCTGTCAAAAAAATGCTATTATGTGTGGTAAGTAGTCACACAAAATTAATTACACAAACAACTAATATGATATAATAAAAAATATCAACTTGTGTTCAAAGAGGTTTTATATGTTTTTACTTCGAGATATCAATCCACTTTCTTTAAAATTGCTAAACCGAATTTATCGCGAAAGCAGACATCATCAAGTGCGCCAA
>NZ_JAUBPS010000011.1:0-107358 GCF_036700865.1 Microcoleus sp. S13C4 | reverse complement strand
AGTTCGGATTCTGGTTGAGAACGCTCTAGCGACTTTGACGTATCTAAAATCAGTTCGGATTCTGGTTGAGAATGTTCGATCGGCTTTGACGTATCTAAAATCGGTTCGGATTCTGGTTGAGGATATTCGATCGGCTCTACCATTTGAACAATGAGCAGATTTTCGACAACCGGTTCTGGTTGAGGATGTTCGATCGACTTTGGCGTATCTAAAATCAGTTCGGATTCTGGTTGAGGATGTTCGATCGACTCTACTTTTTCGACAATGAGCAGATTTTCGACAACCGGTTCTGGTTGAGGATGTTCGATCGACTCTACTTTTTCGACAATGAGCAGATTTTCGACAACCGGTTCTGGTTGAGGATGTTCGATCGACTCTACTGTTTCAACAATAAGCAGATTTTCGACAACCGATTCTGGTTGAGAATGCTCTATCGACTCTTGTCTTTCTACACTTTCCAGAAAATCTACCACTGGCTGCATTCCTGGTTCTAAATCGCTTATTTCCTCTGGTGTTTCTGTAATTGGTTCCGATTCTGGTTGAGAATAGTCGATCGACTCTTGCGTTTCAAAAATCGGTTCTGGTTGAGGATGCTCTAGCAACTCTACTGTGTGTGAAACGTGCGGATTTTCGAGAATCGGTTCTGGTTCACGATCCTCTAGCGACTCTACTGTGTGTGAAACTTCTAAATTTTCGACAATCGGTTCTGGTTGAGGATGCTCTAGCGACTCTACTGTGTGTGAAACTTTTAAATTTTCGACAATCGGTTCTGGTTGAGGATGCTCTAGCGACTCTACTGTGTGTGAAACTTTTAAATTTTCGACAATCGGTTCTGGTTGAGGATGCTCTAGCGACTCTTGCCTTTCGACAACTGGTTCGGATTCTGGTTGAGAATAGTCGATCGACTCTACGGTTTGTGAAACTTCGAGATTTTCGACAACTGGTGCAGGTGGAGAAGGTTCTATCGGGAGTATCTCCCTTTTGTAAAAAACATTTTTTACAAAAGTGAGCATCCTGCTTGCTTGTTTAGATATCTGTAGAGAGTAAGATGCTCGGGTTCTTGTGACACCCAAACTGAGATGCTTCTCTTTTATCGGCTGTACGGTTTCTGCAACTGGTTCTGATCCTGGTTGAGGATGTTCAATCAACTCTACGGTTTCTGCAACTGGTTCTAATTCGGGTGGAGAAAGTTCGATCGGCTGTACGGTTTCTGCAACTGGTTCTGATTCTGGTTGAGGATGTTCAATCAACTCTACGGTTTCTGCAACTGGTTCTAATTCGGGTGGAGAAAGTTCGATCGGCTGTACGGTTTCTGCAACTGGTTCCGATGCCGAATGAGAATCATAAAGCAACTCTTCAGTTTCTGCAACTCGTTCCGATGCGGAATGAGAATCATAGAGAGACTCGGCTTTATTTGAAACTGGCAGATTGTCCGCAAGTGGTTCTGATTCCGATTGATGAGAATCCGCAATTGGTTCTGATTCCGATTGATGAGAATCCGCGATCAAGTCTTGAATTACTGTGGCTTCTTGCAGATTTCGATCGACCTCCGGTTCGCTGTGAACCAGATTTTCTTCGGGTTTCTTTTCAGCCGCTGTCAGCCTTAAAAACACATCTTCCAGAGTAGCGCGAGAGCGGCGCATTTCGCACAGTCCAAATCCAGAGGCGACGATAGCTGTAGCAATTTCTCGTCCGGGTTCTCTTTCCGGTTCGCACAAGGCCCGCAAGCGGCAGCGATTCACTAAAAATTGCTGGCTTGGAATCAATTCGATCGATCGAACTCCTGGCAAATTTTCCAAAGAAGGCAACAGCAGACTGTTTACCAAATCTGCCTCGCCTTCGACTTCGAGTTCGTAGCCCTCTCCCACCGCCAACTCTCCCATCAAATTTTCGGGACTACCCGCAGCGACGATTTTACCGCGATTGATGATGGTAACGCGGTTACAAGTCATGCTGACTTCCGGCAGAATGTGCGTGGAAAGGATAATTGTGTGCTGGCCGCCAAGGCTTTTGATTAAATTGCGGACTTCGATGATTTGTCGGGGGTCGAGACCGACGGTTGGTTCGTCTAAGATAATGACTGGTGGGTCGTGGACGATCGCCTGGGCGATACCGACGCGCTGACGAAATCCTTTAGAAAGCTTGCGGATTAAAACTTTGCGTTTATCAACCAGGCCGCAGCGTTCGATCGCGGAGGTAACTCGTCGCGCGCGATCGCCCGCAGGTACTTGCTTAATCCTGGCCACAAAAAACAGAAACCCTTCCACAGTCATTTCTGGATACAGTGGCGGGTTTTCCGGCAGATAGCCGATGCGCTGTCTGACTGCCATCGAGTTTTCGTGAACATCCATGCCGGCGATGCGGGCTGTACCGCTGGAGGCCGGCAAATATCCCGACAAAATCCGCATCGTTGTGGTTTTGCCCGCGCCGTTTGGCCCCAAAAACCCGAGAATTTCTCCCGATTCGACCGAAAAAGACACGTCCGCGATCGCTGCGGTCGAACCGTAAGTTTTGCTTAAGTGTTCTACTTCAATCATTTGTCAGAAGTCACGCGATTTTAGATTTTAGATTTTAGATTTACTTTGCCAACCACAGGCGGTACGCCTGTTCCACGAAGTTGAGAGTCCCGCCCGATCGGCGGGTTGATCGAATTTATGGCGAAATTTTTAATTTGATTTTGTCTTCCAGTGTAGTCTGGCAAGAACCAAATCTATCATAAGTGTCGATCGTACTTTCAAACTGGCGGCGACTTTTCCGCTTCTGTTGTCTCGCTTCGGCTAAGGTTGAGGCTGCTTTGGGCTGTTTGATAATTTTAGCCGGACGCTAAAAATTCAATCAGGGGTTGACACAATGACAAACATCTAATCTTAAATTTCTCACAATAATTAAACAAGTGCGATTGCCTTCAAAATTTACCTAAATATAAAGAAAATTCTTTAGAGTTTTGAAAGTAGTGATATAATTATTTTTACTCACACACAAAAATCTTATTTGATTATTTCCAAAAGCTATATTAGTCAGTAAGCAAATTGAAAAGTTGAAATTATGGCTTCGACTCAGCCTCCTGGCACAACTATTTCACTCATAGGAACTAAGCTATACTTCAGCAAAAGAACAGTGAGATTAGGAAATGCTGTGTATTTAATTCGCAATATTATCGGTTTTAGAGTTACTGAAGCTAATCGGAGAAAGGGGATAAAAAATAAAAAATTAATACCATTTGAATTTATAATATTTATGTGTGTAGTGGGATTAGTTCTTGTTATTAGAGAGGTCGAACTAGCATGGGGGATAGGAATAATTATACTGATTATACTGGCTCTAATTTTTAATGAGCTGGGACCCAAAACTTATGAAATTATCATAAGAGAGTATGTGCTTGAAGTATCTTTTACTTCTGGAGACAAAGCCAACATTTTTCTCATAAATGAAAGAAATGTCGCCAGCGATGAATTTTTTTTGGATCAAGTGGTTTCAAGATTATATCAAGTTTTAGATAGTAATGACGAAAGAACTTATGTAGTTAACCTCGAAGATAAATCTATCACTATTGACCAAAGTGGCTCCTCAATTGGTGTTGGCTATTCTGAGAACATTACGGTTAGCGAAATAGGGGGTACAATAAATAATAGGCAACAATAGTTAGTAATTACTACGGAGATAGTATGTCAGAACCCAAAATTGATCAAAGTCAAGCGTCAATAGGTATTGGATTCAGCACAAACGTTAATGCTCAGCAAATAGGTGGAACTATTCACAACTATTCACCTGAACAAAAAAGGCAAAATTTAGCTGAGGCAGCAGCAGAAATTAAGAAACTGTTAGAGCAATTAGCGCAAGATTATCCAACGGAAACTCTAACTCAAAAAGCCGCTGTAGCAGAAGAAGCTCTTCAAATAATAGAAAGTAACCCTACTTTTAAACAGCGACTACTTAGTGCAATGGAAGGGATGGCTGTTGAAGCATTCATTCAATTGATCGATCATCCAGTCGCCAATATTATGCGTGAAGGAATAGAACGTTTTAGAGAACCAACTTAATCGCATTATTAAAATAGCGATCGCTCATATATTCCCGACGTATAATAGCGATCGCTGCACATTCGCTCGCCCTCTCAATTCCCCCTTTTCCAAATCTTGATTTCCCCCAACCAACCCGCACTAACAATAGTCTTGCCATCGGCGCTAATAGCCACAGCACTAACATAGCCAGAATGACCGCTCAAATTACCTCTCAATTCCCCTGATCGCACATCCCAAAGTCTCACACTCTTATCCCAACTCCCAGTAACCAGCGTAGTGCCATCCCGACTGAAAGCCACCGACCAAACCCCGTCAGTATGCCCGCTTAAACGCCGAATTAACTGCCCGTTTCCGGCATTCCACAACCCAACAGTGCCGTTGCTGTTTCCCGCCGCTAAACTCTTGCCGTCGGGAGTAAAAGCTAGCGACAAAACCGACAAGTTTTTCCCGCTAATCGTGCGAATTTCTTGACCAGTAGCTAAATTCCAGAACTTAATAGAACCGTCTTTGCTGCCGCTAGCTAAAGTTTTGCTATCAGGACTGATTGCAACTGCATTCACCAACCCAGAATGCCCAGTCAAAGTCCGCAGCAATTCCCCCGTTTTCGCATTCCAAATCTTAATCGTTTTGTCCCAACTACCGCTGGCTACAAATTGACCATCAGGACTAACGGCAACGCTCGAAACTGCATTGGAATGCCCGCTTAAAGTGCGTACAACCGCGCCAGTTTCTAAATTCCAAATTTTCACGGTTTTGTCGTCGCTGCCGCTAGCTAACACCTTGCCATCCGCACTCGCTGCCAGTGCGTTTACGGCTTCCGTGTGACCTTGCAGGGTAGTTTTTAATTGCCCGCTGGGAAAATTCCAAACTGAGATTGTGCCGTTGCTATTTCCTGTAGTAAAATAAGCTGAAGCTAGGGCAAGGGAACTGACAACTTCGGAAGGCCCTTTGAGGGTATTTGTAGCAGCAAAGGCGATCGCACTTGCGGGCGTGCGGGGCGCATTATTCGCGGGAGTTTTAGGGTTTCCCGCAGTAGGAGATTGGGGAACTACTGGCAGCGAAATAGTCGATCGCCATTTCATGAAAGTATTAATTTCTATTCCCGCAGCCACGATTTTATCAGAGTTGTCCTCTAACCTGACAATGCCGTTAATTGCGACAACTCGCCCTGCATCGTCGAGTACCGGCCCGCCGCTCATGCCCGCTCTCACTAAGTTATTGTAGACCAAAGTATAGCCGTTCCAGGGAGTTTGGCGGCCGGTAAGCTGACCTTCCGTGGCGATGAAAATCGGTTGTCTCAGAGAACCGCCGGATATCGGCCAGCCAGCCACATAAGCCTTGTTTCCCTTAGTTGCTGCGGAATTGGCTAATTGAGCCAGGGGGTAGCTTTGAGCGCTGCTGAAGGGTACGACGGCTAAATCCATCCCCGGCACTCGCCGCACGAGGCTATAGTATACAGAGTGAGCTTTGCCGTCAGGAGTTACAACCTCGTAATCGCCTGCTTTATCGACAACGTGCCAGTTTGTGAGGATATAGTATGTGCTGCCCTGTTTTTCTAAAATTACTCCTGAACCGCCTTTTGGCCCCTGGATGCGAACCGTAATTTCTTGGGCAACGGTTTTAACTTTGTCGGCGGTTAATGCTAGGGCAATTTGAGGTGATGTGAGCGGGATGAGGGCGATCGAACTCAGGGCGATCGTAGCACTCAAAATAGCCGGAATTGTTCTGCTGTAATTCATTATTGTGTAAATTTAACATACCCACATATCAACTGACGGATAACTTTTCCGGTTTGTGGCATATTCACGGTTGATAACGCCAAAACGCCTGCGCGATCGAACTTTCGACATTCGCACAAGCCTAAAAATCTTTGACACAGCCCTCTGACTAGCAGAAAAATTTAGAATCGGGAACCGCACCTAGACTCAACAATAGCCACTGGCTGATCTCTATTCTTTTCTCGACAAATCAGAATTTGAGCCAAACGCTGCTCGGAATAATACCCATTAGCCATCCAGCCGATAGGTGCGCCCGCGATCGCGCCAACTGCTAAACCAGTGATCAGGCTCCAAATAAGATGCTTGCGGGCGATCGGGTTTTCTTGCATAAAAATTTATCCTAAACACTTAGCCTTAGCAAAAATACCACAAATAAAATTTACTGTCTTCCTCCTATTTACTTATTTCCTAAGTAGTAACCAACCCTAAGTAAGGTGCGGATTGGGCACCTTACTTAGTATGTAGGATGCCCAATTTTATGCCAAATCAAACAGCAAAAATTCAGCATCTGCCGTAGCTTCAATCACCACCTCAGCCTCCCCGCTAACCGCCGCAGCGTCGCCATTTTTCAAGGTCAAACCGTTGAGCAAAACCGAGCCGCGAGCCACTTGCACCCAAGCGTGGCGATTTGGCTGCAAAGCATGAGAAACCTGCGAGTCTTTATCCAAAACAGCCGCATACAAATCGACATCTTGATGCACTTTCACTGCACCATCTCTAGCATCTCGCGCCGCCACTAAGCGCAGTTTTCCGTGCCTTTCTGCTAGGGGAAACTCCCGCTGCTCGTAACTCGGCTGCAAGCCTTTTGTATCGGGTAACAGCCAGATTTGCAGCAAATGAACCGGGTCTGTTTGCGAGCTATTGAACTCGCTGTGCTGGATACCCGTACCTGCACTCATCCGCTGCACTTCACCGGGTTTAATCACTGCACCGGTACCCAAACTATCCTTGTGTTCTAATGCTCCTTCTAATACATAAGTAATGATTTCCATGTCGCTGTGTCCGTGAGTTCCGAAACCTCTGCCGGGGCTAACGAAATCCTCATTAATTACCCGTAAAGAGCGAAAGTTCATATAATTTGGATCGTAATAGCCGGCAAAAGAAAATGTGTGGTAACTGTCCAGCCAACCGTGATTAGCGTGTCCTCTTGCTTCACTTTTTCTGACGGTAATCATTTTCTGAATCCTCAGTGAAATTTATCGGGTGTTTCTTTGATGTTTTTATTTTAAACCCAGTCAAGCTATTATGGATAGTACGCACTTAAAAGTGCGGTACTTACCAAAAAGATACTATGCAAGTCCAAGAAGTAAAAGTCGATCGAGCAAATTGCCCTGTAGAACGCACTCTAGAGGTGATTGGCGGGCGCTGGAAAGTCTTGATTCTGCGGGAGTTGTTTCAAGGAGTGAAGCGTTTTAACGAGCTGCAACGAGCTGTCAACGGCATTACTCAGAAGATGCTGACGCAGCAACTGCGCGAAATGGAATCAGATGCGATCGTGCATCGGGAAATTTACCTGCAAGTGCCCCCAAAAGTTGAATATTCGCTAACGCCTTTGGGCGAAAGTCTCAAACCGATTATTAACGCCATGCACGAATGGGGAATTCAGCATATTAGCGAAGATGGAAAATGAGCGGTTTCTAGATCTTTTTTTTCCCTCTTCCGACAGATTTCAAATTCTCAACCTAGTTCAACAATAATAATATGAACAACATAGAGCGTCTCGCCACCCTCAACCGCATCCGCAAACTCAGCCGCTTAATGGATACCGCCATTGGCATCCCCGGCACTAAATTTCGCATTGGTTTAGATCCCATTATCGGTTTAGTTCCGGGTGCTGGGGATATCGTAGATACCGCGTTTTCCGCATACCTAATTTACTTAGCAACTCAATTCAACATTCCCCAAAAAACTCTAGGGAAAATGATTTACAATATCGGTTTAGAAGCAGTTGTGGGTTCAGTACCTTTAGTCGGAGATATCTTCGATGCTTTTTATAAATCAAACATGAGAAATCTCGCGCTTTTAGAAGCACATCTCGAAGAAGTTGAACCCGAACTAGCCGCAGTTGCCGAACCTGTTTCTCAATCTATTAAATTGTAGGTACGGGTTTCACAAACAATAATTGTAAATAACCAGCAATCTCTCAAGCCCGCCCCCATCAAACGAAAAATCAGAATGTAGATTTTCCGCATTCGAGCCAAATTTAATGTTGATGTGAGTTATCTGTTGTGGTGGCGGGTTTATCTAGATTGTTGGTATTCGTCAGATATTATTCGTAAAACCCGCCCTTAGGAAATAATTACTGATGTCGTTTAACCGCTTCCACGAAAGCAATAACATCCGCTTCCAAAGTATTAAAAGCCGTTACCAGTCTAATAGTACATTCATCCCACCGATAAAACAGAAAGCCCTCAGCTAAAACCGCTGTAATTATCGATTCGGGAAGTTGAATAAAAATCTCGTTGGCTTCAACTCGATGGCAAAACTTAGCTCCCTCAACTCCCGCCAAACCTTCGGCTAATTTGGCTGCCATATTATTTGCATGAGCCGCATTCTTCAGCCACAAATTATCCGTTATATACGCTTCCAACTGTGCCGACAAAAACCGCATTTTCGAGAAAAGATGCCCGCTGCGCTTGCGGTAAAAAGGGAAAGTCTTTGCTAATTCTTGATTAAAAAATACCACAGCTTCCGCAGCCATCGCGCCGTTTTTTGTCGCTCCAAACGAGAGAATATCTACACCGGCGCGCCAAGTGATATCCGCAGGAGAACAGCCTAGACTCGCGACAGAATTGGCAAAGCGAGCTCCATCCATGTGCAGGTGCAAATTGTGAGCGCGAACCACTTCCGAAATGTGGGAAATTTCTGCTGGATTGTAGACTGTGCCGGCTTCCGTTGCTTGAGTGATGCTGACGGCTGCGGGCTGTACGTGATGGACGACACCTGCACCAGCGCGATCGAGTATTTTTCCTAAAGTCTCTGCCTCTATTTTACCATGATTTCCTGTTACTGTAACTAACTTGGCACCGCCTGTAAAAAACTCCGGCGCGCCGCATTCATCTAGATTAATATGAGATTCCGCGTGACAGTAAACAGCGCCGTAAGGAGGAGTAACAACCGCCAGGGCAAGAGCATTAGCAGCAGAACCGGTTGCTACCGGAAAAACAGTCACCGATGTCTCGAACAAATCCGAAAATTTAACTTGCAAACGCTGTGTATATTCATCATCTCCGTAAGACATCACAGCACCGCAATTAGCCGCTGCAATCGCCGCCATAATCTCCGGCGAAACCCCGGTTGCATTGTCGCTACAAAAATTCATTAGAATAATTGGTAAATAGAATCTATAATATAACTCAACACTCAACCTTCAACACTCAAGCATTACACCAAGAGGCAAAATTATGGCAGAATACCGCCAAATAGAATACCGCATCGGCAAAGACGGCAAAATTACCGAAACCGTCCTAAACGCCACTGGTTCGAGTTGCACCGAAACCACCGCTGAAATTGAAAAAGCCCTCGGCAAAGTAGAATCTCAAGACTTGCTGCCAGAATATTACCAAGGCGAAGAAAATTTGAGCGTTGAACAAACGCAGACTTTAAAACAAGTTTAGAAGAGTTAAAGATGTTTGAGATCCTCGGTGCAACAGTTGATGTAACAACAGTGCCTGCCTTCAGCTTCGCGCTGGCTGTCGGGGGCATTTTTCTAATTTTAGTGTACGTTTATGCTGCATCTGAGGCGGGAGATGCGATCGAGTTTAAGTACGATACAATTCTGCGGGAACGCATGAATCAGCTAGACATTCTCGATTGGCAAGACTTAGGCGAAAAAGCAGGCTTAAGTCGCTACGGGGTACGTTTAGTGCGACAGGGAGACGTGGGAAAACTCACGGTAAACCAACTGAGGCGGCTGGCAACAGTGCTGAATTTGAATTTTCAAGAGTTCGATCGCACTTTGAGCGCGCTGCCCACATCGGCTACAATCACAACTAATCCCACCGAAATTGAAGAATTGAGGCAGCAGTGTTTCCGGCTGCGCTCAGAATTGCAGCAGCAAAAAGCTCAACTAACTGCAGATTTTCGCCGCGCTACCTTTGAACAGTTGCAAACTTTGTTAACCAACTATCCCGCCGCCCGCAAAATGGCAGAAGCCAAGCCGGATATGCCCGCCAAAAATCTCTCAGCTTTGTTTACTCCCTTAGAAAACCTGTTATCAAGCTGGGATTTTCAAACAATCGGTTCTGCGTGGGAACAAACTGCTTACAATCCGCAGTTGCACCAGCCGGATGTTGAGGATATAACCGAAGGAGAATTAGTTTATATTCGGTTTGTCGGCTATCGGGAGGGAGAACGAATTCTTACTCCTGCTAAAGTTAGTCGCACCCTGCCAGCGGGAATGAAAAATTAAATTTTAAATTTTAAATCAACATGACTACAGTTGCCATTGACTTCGGCACCAGCAATACGGTTGTCTGCATTCTTAACCCCGATACGCAAACACCAGAAACTTTGAGATTGGGCGAGATGTCCCGCATTTTTAAAACGAATAATTCGAGCGGAGAGGTGCGAGAAATATCTGTAGTTCCGACTCTAGTATTTGTGAAAAATGCCGGAGAGTTGGTGTTGGGGGAAAAAGTGCGATCGCAGCGTTTGGGACAATCCCAGCCAGACCGTTTTTTCAAAGGTTTTAAACGCAATTTAGCAGCCGATTTTCAGCCGCCGCCTCGCAACATAGACGGCGAAACCTACACACCAGAATCAGTAGCCGAACAGTTTATTAAAAGTATTTGGAAACAATTATATTTACAAAATATACAGGCAGAAAAAGTAATTTTTACAGTCCCCGTTGGAGCATTTGAGCGATATCTAGATTGGTTTCGTGACTTAGCAGAAAGTTTGGGAGTTGCAGAAGTTCAGGTAATAGATGAATCCACAGCCGCCGCCCTGGGATATGCAGTAAAACGCCCCGGTTCTCTAGTTTTAGTAGTTGATTTTGGTGGCGGAACTTTAGATTTAAGTTTAGTTCGCACTGCTGTAACCCCCCCCTTACCCCCCCTTAGTAAGGGGGGGAGAAATCTGGCTCACCCCCTTGACAAGGGCGGGCTGGGGGGGGTGCGTGCCGAAGTGTTGGCAAAATCCGATGCTTATGTCGGCGGCGAAGATATTGACATCTGGATTGTCGAAGATTATTTGCGGCAAATTGGTTCGTCGCGGGCAGAAGTCGGCCCAGTTGGCTGGCAAAACTTATTAGAAATAGCGGAAAAATTAAAAATTCAAGTTTCTCAAGTTAATGAGGCGAAGGAAAGCTGGTTTGACGATGAAAATTTTATGTCTTACGACTTGCAGCTAAACCGAGACAAGCTTGAGGAAATTCTGGAATCTAGACAGTTGTTAGAACAGTTGCGGGAAAGTTTAGATGAAGTGCTGAGTATTGCACTGGGAAAAGGTATCGGAAAAGCAGATATCGAACAGGTTTTGCTGGTAGGAGGAACTTCTTTAATTCCGGCTGTATCTAATTTAGTGGTTTCGTATTTTGGGCGGCAAAAAGTCAAAACGGACAAGCCTTTTGAAGCCGTGGCGCACGGTGCTTTAGCCTTGACAGAATTAGCGAGTGTTGATGATTATTTGCGCCACACTTATGCAATTCGCCTCTGGGAACCTTATGCTAAAGCTTATGCTTACTCGCCGATATTTAGCAAGGAAATGAAGTATCCCTGTGAAAGTTCCGAAGAGTTGACGCTGCAAGTGGCAATTGAAGGGCAAAGGGAAATTCGGTTAGATATTGGGGAAGTTGCGGAGGTATCGCAAGCGGAGGTTATTTTTAACGAAAAAGGGCAAATGACGAGCAGTTGGCTCAACAAACAGACGGATTTTCGCTCTTTGGACAGCCACCACCAGCAGGTTTGTGTGGCGCATTTGAACCCGCCTGGGGTATTGGGAATTGACAGGGTTTCGGTGAGTTTTGAGGTGGATGAGAGGCGGGTCTTGTTGGCGACGGTGCGGGATTTGGTGACTGGTAAGGTGTTGGTGGAAAAAGGGGCGATCGCCAAACTGCAATAATGGTAAAATCTCCAGTATTATCGGTAATTTTTAGTTAATTTAAGGACTTTAAAAATGTCATATAGTGAATTTACTACTATCACCAAAGTGCGTGCAGCATTTAACCTCACTGTTAATGAAAAAACTGTTTTGTTTGCAGATGTAGAATCAATTGCACCTAGCGACTATCTCAAAACAACCCTAGCAGAATATATCCCTCTCGCCAATGCTATCAATACTGAAAAAGCTCGATCCGAGTTAATTATTGCTCCCGTATTATTAGAAGTACGGCGCATTTTAAACTTCCAAATCGGTTTTTTTCCCGGCACGGAATTTAATGCCGATCCCGAAAGTGGACTTAACGGGTACTGCGATTATATCCTCACCGCGTCTAGCGATTTGTACGAAATCCGAACACCAGTTGTCACGTTAGTAGAAGCCAAAAATGAAAACATCAAAAACGGATTAGGACAGTGTATTGCGGAAATGTTGGGAGCCCAGCGATTCAATCAACAGCAAAATGATGACATTGAGGCGATTTACGGAGGCGTTACCACGGGAAATGCTTGGAAGTTTCTCAAATTGGTAAATCAAACAGCTTTTATTGACTTGAACGATTATTATATTAACGAAGTTGACAAAATCCTCGGAATTTTAACAAAACCTTTACGCAAAGACTAAAAACAACGATTGAAATCAAATTTATGCCGCCATGAAAAAGCAACAAAATAAATTCAGCCACCTGACGGCAATCGAAAGAATTTATCTGTCATTTCCGGCAAGATTGTTAGTGGATAAAAACTTGCTGCAAGGGAAAGTCTTAGATTTTGGGTGCGGCTTCGGCAGCGATGTTAGATTGTTACAGCAAAAAGGCTTCGATATTACGGGTTATGACCCTTATTATTTCCCGGAATTCCCCGAAGATAAATTCGACACAATCATTTGCTTTTATGTTTTGAATGTTTTGTTTCCTCAAGAACAAGCTACTGTCCTGATGGAAGTATCGCACCTGTTGAAACCGGGAGGGAATGCGTATTTTGCGGTGAGAAGGGATATCAAAAAAGAAGGCTTTCGAGAACATTATGTCCACAAAAAACCTACATATCAGTGCATTGTCAAACTTCCATTTAAGCCAGTTCACCTAGATGAGTATTGCGAAATTTACAAATACGTGCATTACAACCATCAAAGAAATTCTACTAATAATTGCATATTCTGCAATCCGTATAAAAACCTAATTTTGCTAACTGAATCAGCAACAGCTTATGCGATGTTTGACGGTTATCCCGCCAGCAAAGGTCATGTTTTAATCATCCCCAAGCGTCACGTTGCTAATTATTTTGAACTGCCGTTTCGAGAGCAATCTGCTTGCTGGTTTATGGCTAATAAGGTACAAAAAATGTTAAGTAAAGAATTTAAGCCTGACGGGTTTAATGTGGGAATAAATATTAATAAACAGGCTGGTCAAAGTCGCACTCACGCGGCTATTCATGTGATCCCCCGTTACAATGGCGATGCGGCTGGGAATAAAGGCGGAATTAGGTATGTGATTCCCAAGAGTGACAAATAAAAGTTAGCCAATTGTGAAAGGAATTCTTTTTTACCGCAGAGGCGCAGAGAACACAGAGGAAGAGAGAAGAGAGGAATTCATAATTTTTGTAAGGATTGTTATATTTGAGCAAACGGCGAGCAAAATAGAGTTAAAATGTGTTTGCAAGGTCTAAAACTACACATTAGCAGCAATTTGGTGTTCTGTTTATGTCTAAGCGCAAAAAGCAAGAATGGCTCAAGGAAACCCTAGAGCTCAAAGAAGACCACAATTGGAAGTCAAAGCCTGGAACTCGAATTTTTGTAGCAGGAAGAGGTGCAGTCCGCTTTGATGTCCCGGAAGATTGGCATTTTGAACCGGATACTAAGTCGTTCCGGTTTACGGATAAAAAGCCGCCGGATGATGATTGTTGTTTGGAGGTTTCGTTTAATTTGCTACCACCTGGTAACTGGGCAGATTTTCCGCTGGTGCCGCTATTACAGAAGGTGGTTGAAGATGATACGCGGAATCCGATCGCTCCTGGGGAAATTATCCAATTGAAGCGGCAAACGGCCCGCATTGTTTGGACTGAATTTAAGTTTATCGACCCTCCAGAACAGCGGGAAGCTTATTCGCGAATCTGTATTGGATTGGGTTCTAATGTTCAGTGTTTGATTACTTTTGATTACTGGGTTGACGATGCAGAGCGTTTGACTCCTGTCTGGGATACGGTGATGGATTCGTTAGTTCTGGGTTTGTTTATTAGCGACCCTCGAACGGGGTTCGCACGTCCAGACTAGACCGATTTTCTGGGAAACTTTCAACAACTAATTTTGCTAAGTGTTGGATTGGCAAGCCACCGAGCAGTAAATTTAGAACCTACATTAAAGTTTACAGCCGCTTTGCCATGAAAATATCTGGCTTGCCAATTCCGTTGGCGTCGGGCATCACTCCGACGATCGCAAAACCCATTTTTTGATAAAATTCGTAGGGATGACCGCGCAAATTTCTAATTTTGGCGATGTGTTCCCAAACGTTAGGATAAAGATTGATGCCTGAAAGAGTGGTTTGATTGTCTTCGTCGTCGGTACCCACCCACAGCACGATCCCTCCCCGGTTTTTAGCTTCTGCTGCTAAATCAGCTACGAGCGATCGACCAATTCCTTGTCCGCGAAATTCTGTTCTCACTACCAGCGGGTGCAGTTCCCAAACATTACCGTCATACTGTTTAATCCCGCCAATCCATCCCAAAACTTGATTGCTGTCGCCGACAGCAATTCGACTGATGCGATCGGCTACCAAAGATTCTTGCACTTCTTGCAAAGCAGATTTTAGATCGGGCCAAGCATCGGGCCAATGCTCTTTAAAACCTTCCACTATTAATCTAGCTACCTGTTGAATTTTTGGCTCGTCGCCAGCACGCAAATCTGTAATTTGTACGTTCATGAATTTACATACTAAATCAAGGATTACGGACTAATACGCTCACAAACCGGATTTTAGAACCGGGGTAAACGGCAAAAACGAAGTCAGGACTCACGAGGGCAACATTCGCTACAGCTTGCCCGATCGCTAGCTTTCATATTTCAGTCTAGGCTAATTTTGCCATAAAATCGGATTTTGCGATCGGGTAAGGGCGATCGAACTTCTGCAGCGATAATTTGCGATCGCTAGTTTGCTAGATTTGAGGCGATCGGCTCATGGTGAAAATGCTATAATTATTAACAAGTTGTGCTTAGGGAGACTACGGAAAATGCAGATCGCACCATTTGAAGAAAAAATGTGGAAGAGTTCGCAAACAAAAACTCGCACTCAAATATCCGATAGTGAAATAAACCATAAGTACGAGTTAAGAGAGAATAGAATTATTACTGAAATCAACCGTGAAAAGCTTCCGAGTTTTGTCCAGGCATTAAAAAATCCTGGTTATATGGAAATGCGACCCGTTTACCAAAGAAGGCCGCGTTGGACTACCAAAATGCAATCCAAACTAATCGAATCATTTCTCATCAATATTCCAGTTCCATCAATAATTTTATACGAAAAAGATTACAATTCCTATGAGGTGATGGATGGTCAACAGAGAATTACTGCGATTCAGGATTTTTATGAAAACAAGCTTAAATTAACAGGGCTTGAATTTTGGTCTGAATTAAATGGACGTACCTACAATCAACTTCCTCAAAAAATTAGAGCCGGTATCGACCGTCGTTCTATATCATCGACAGTAATTATTACAGAATCAACCTCCAATCCTGAAGAGGCTCTATTCTTAAAACAAAAAACCTTCGAGCGTCTTAACACTGGAGGCGTAGATTTAAGTCAACAGGAAGTGCGAAACTGTTTGTATTATGGAAAGTTCAATGAACTGTTGCTAAAATTATCGCGTTATCGCATATTTGCAGAAGCTTGGGGAATTCCGACAGAGGATAACAGCGCCGAATTGGAGAAAAATACCCTTTATAAAAAAATGGAAGATGCTGAGTTAGTTCTGCGTTTTTTTGCGCTCAGAAATGTTGATAATTTCCAACGGGGAATGGAAGGCTTTTTAGATTTGTACATGATGAGAAGTTTAAATTTTGATGAGGAAGATATCAATTCCTTGGAATCTATTTTTATCAAAACTATCACAATAGCTCACCTAATTTACGGAGAGCATTTATTCAAACCATTTGACCAGAAAACTCAAACTTGGTCAAACAAGACTTATAAAGCATATTATGATGCAATTATGGTTGGTTTAAGCAGGCACTTGCAATATGAAAAAAGATTAATTGCTCTAAAAAACCGCATTATTGAAGAGACAAAGAACCTCTTTAAAAAACCTGAATCTCGTCTTCTCACAGGAGGTGGAAAAACCAAGGCAGAGATTCAGGATAGAATCAGGATATTTGACGAAATGCTTTTGCAAGTTATCGGAGAGTAACTTGCGATGTTTGACAAGCTTCTCGAGACAGTCTGTCTTAAAATTTCCACTGTCCGTTCGATGATAAAGATTAACGATCGACTTAGAAAAATTGTATTTCAAGACAGTTCAGATATCAAACAGTTGAAAGAAAATCCTGAATTTGCCGCATTAATAGAAGTAATCTCTAGCCAACCAGAATGGCGAATTTACGATCGAGAATGGCGAATTTACGATCGCTCTGCTGTTGTAACCCGATTGTATGCTATTTACGAGCGCTTCGTTGAGGATTTAATTTCGGATTGGCTGCGACTCATGCCAGATTTGGTTCCACGTTATTCAGACTTGGGAAAAAAAATCCAAAATACCCATCGACAGGGTATAGGGCGTTTATTGATTGACATCAAAAAAAATAGGTTTAAACACCTTTCAGTTGAGAAAGTAGTGCAAGGATTATCCTCTGGAATTACTGACACTGGAAAATACGAGCTACTTCCTGATGCTTTCTTATTGCACCAGCAAAATTTACGGAAGGAAGTGCTAGAAACAGTGTTTAAAAATGCTGGAATTGATGAGGCGTGGAAATGGGTAATTAACCACAAAGAAATTAAATATTTTGTAGAGGAAGTTCGCGGCAGTCAAAACACGGCTGAAGGAGAACTCAAACAACTGGTTGACTATCGAAATAAAGCAGCACACGGCTCTACAGATGAGATTTTGGGAACTCAAGAACTGTTGGACTTAGGTGATTTTGTTGAGGCTTTATGTAAATCCCTCGCTGATTTAGTCACCTACAATATAATTTTACGCCAGAGCGATCGAGGGCTGGTAAGGGAGATTGGAAAAATTACTGAGTGGTTCAACAAGCCACAAGCAGGGGTAGCCAAAGTTAAAGAAGTTACATTAACTGTAGAAGAACGTGTTTTTCTAGTTTTAGTTAATAATAAATTGTCGTACGGCTACTCTGCTAAAATAGAGAGCATTAAGCTTAACGATAATTTCCAGGATCGTGTGGAAATAACCTCGGAGGAAGAAGTAGGGTTAAAGTTTGATCGGGATGCCAGAAAAGGATTGACTATTTATGTAACTAAATCAAACCCAGTTGACTGAATCTTTCGTTAACTGCGAACGGCGATCGCCAATTCCCCGCAAAATACTAACACAAGTGCCGTACAATTATCCCACCATCCGGCATCAACCAACCTGCTAACCCCATGCTTTGCGATTACCTGGTACAAATCCTCACCGCCCGCGTCTACGATGTTGCTCAAGAAACAGTCCTAGAATGCGCCCCCAATCTATCAGCACGACTCAACAATAAACTTTTGCTGAAGCGAGAGGATATGCAGTCGGTGTTTTCCTTCAAACTGCGGGGTGCGTACAACAAAATGGCGCAACTGTCGCCGGATTTGCTAGCACAAGGTGTGATTGCAGCTTCCGCCGGCAACCACGCGCAAGGAGTCGCCCTCGCCGCCCGCCACCTGGGAACTCGCGCGATCATAGTCATGCCCGTAACTACGCCGCAGGTGAAGGTAAATGCGGTGATAGCCCGTGGTGGAGAGGTAGTCTTGCATGGGGATGCTTACGATGATGCTTACGCCTTTGCGCGCCAATTAGAGGCCGAAAAAGGTATGACTTTTATTCACCCTTTTGATGACCCCTACGTGATTGCTGGACAGGGTACGATCGGCATGGAAATTCTGCGGCAACATCAAAAACCAATTCACGCGATTTTTGTGGCAATTGGTGGCGGCGGATTGATTTCGGGAATTGCGGCCTATGTCAAGCGGTTGCGGCCGGAAATTAAGATTATTGGCGTCGAACCCATCGATTCCGATGCAATGAATCAATCGCTGAAAGCGGGTAAACGGGTGCGTTTGTCGCAGGTGGGTTTATTTGCCGATGGCGTTGCTGTGCGGGAAGTGGGGGAGGAAACTTTTCGCTTGTGTCAGGAGTATGTGGATGAGATTATTTTGGTGGATACGGATGATGTTTGCGCGGCGATTAAGGATGTTTTTGAAGATACGCGATCGATCTTAGAACCTGCTGGCGCTTTGGCGATCGCAGGTGCGAAAGCTTACGTCGAACGGGAACAAATCGCAGGAGAAACATTAATTGCTGTTGCTTGCGGCGCGAACATGAATTTCGATCGGCTGCGTTTTGTAGCAGAAAGAGCCGAGTTTGGTGAACGTCGCGAAGCCATTTTTGCAGTCACAATTCCCGAACAGCCGGGAAGTCTCCGCAGGTTTTGCGAATGTCTTGGCAAACGCAATTTAACTGAATTTAGCTATCGAATTGCGGATGAGAAAGAGGCACATATTTTTATCGGTGTACAAATTCAAAACCGTGCCGATGCGGTGAATATAGCCGCAAGTTTTGAAGATTGTGGATTCAAAACATTGGATTTAACTGATGATGAATTAACGAAATTGCACGTGCGGCATATGGTGGGCGGGCGTTCGATGCTGGCCGATCATGAATTGTTTTATCGCTTTGAATTTCCCGAACGTCCGGGTGCGTTGATGAAGTTTGTCGGTTCGATGAGCCCTAACTGGAATATCAGCGTTTTTCACTATCGAAATAACGGCGCAGATTACGGGCGAATTGTGGTGGGAATTCAAGTACCGCCCGATGAGATGCAGGAATGGCAGGCTTTTTTGGAGACGCTGGGCTATCAGTATGGGGATGAGAGTCAAAATCCGGCGTATAAGCTATTTTTGAGGTAGTTTGGTTTGTGGTCTAGAAACAAATTAATATTTATGAACAGGATCAAAAAAATCTTGCCGTTTTTTTTGATGATTTTTGCTGTTGCTATTGTGGCAGCAGTTGCACATTTTGCGATCGATCAACTTTCCAGCCCAGTCAGTTATTTTCAACCTGTGGATACCAGAGATGGTGCAGAGTTGTACAAAAAAGAACTACCCAACGGAAATGTGGCTTACTTGCAAGTTATTAACGTCCAAAAAATGCAAATAGACCAGCTAATTGGAGAGGTGGATCGGATGGCTTTTAATAAAGGATTGTATTATCAGGGAGAAAACCAATATTACAGTCCTTTCTTTAAGAGCAAGTTATTCTCTGAAGTTACAGGAGAATACAAAAAACTTTACGGAAATGGTGTTTTTTCCGTGATTAACTGTTCTTTTTTTGAACAATACGAACGCAGCACGCAGCTATCTTTTCCTATCAAATTCAACGGTCAAGTTATTACTGGCGGTAACGGCATCTACGGCCCCGTCAAGAAGCCCAAAGATGGGCAGTATAAAAATGTTCGATTGAAAGCTTTGGTCTGGAATGAGCGAGAAGCATATATCACAAATTACGAACCGCAAACAGGAAAGCCATTGAATCAAAAAGAAGTACAAAATGCAGTTGTTACTTACGAACACAAGCACCATCCAGCTAAACTCATATCTAAAAATCCCGCAAATAGGTATCACGTCATCGGTACGCTGGACAAAGATGGTCGCAAGGGTAATGAATTGCTGGCAATTATCACAGTTAATGAAGCGACATTAGATGCAGCAGCTAAGTTAATGCGAGAATTCGGAGTGAAAGGAGATATAGTGACGATCGACGGCGGACTCTCAACTTATCTATTCAATCCTAAAATCGGCGAGATTATGTTGCCTCAATCAAATAATATTGCCACTCGGGAACTGCCGCACTATTTAGGATTTAGGAAGAGAAAATCTCAGACAGCTTCACCAAAAATATTGGTGGTTCAACCAGCAAGGAAAGTGCAGGTGGAACCAAATAAACCTTATTTGATTTTGTGGAGAGACAATATTCAGGATGAGGTCAAGATTGAGCTGTATAAAGAGAATAAGTTGGTTGAAAGCATAGCCAACCGCACGACTAGCGATGGGGTTTATGAATGGAAACCTAAGATTGCTGTAAAATCAGGGTCTTTGATTCGGATTTCAAGTGTGAAAAATGCCCAGGTGTCTGGGGCTTTGCAGTTGTGATTATTGTTGGTCAAGAAAGCTCATTGCATCGCAAATTCCGCACATCCTCAATACTGAGTCCGGTTGTTTGACTGAGAGTTGCATCATCCAGGCGATCGAGCAATTGCCGCGCGATCGCATCTTAGTTGCGATCGGGCGGCGGTATGATATTCCTCACGTTGAAACGATTTGGTAGTTGCGGGCGATCGCACTTTTGTCTGGTAAGGGCGATCGCCCTACTCGTCAGTAGCCTCAATTCTTCTGCAACCATTTTGTCATTCTTTTTGCTATTTGTGTTTGCTTAAGTGTAAAATTGGCGCTCGACTAACCCACCGTATAAATCATAATGGTATATTATGTGATACACCTTCATAATTTTGTTCTTAAATCAGGCGATCAAACCGAAGGCTGCCTGAGTAGCTAATTTTTCGCATTCGATTTGGACAATCGTGAATTTCCTTTGAATTATGATTTTTATTAGTTGAAGATTCACTCTGTGTTTTTTTCTTGGAAATGCTGATATGACCGATAGAGACAAAACGATATTGATAAGCATCAAGGAAGTTATGTTTGTGCCAAAATGCTTTGCCGATTTCCTTGCAATAGGCAACAAAACATTGTGCGCCTGTCAGTTGCTGAATAATTGTTGAATTCGTGCCTTTCGTTTTTTTTATCTCAAGACAAAGGATAATTTTTTCGGTGCCAGTATTCGTAATAATGACAAAATCAGCGCGCTTACACTCACCTTTCGATCCGGTAAAAATCTTTCTTGGTGCTGGGAAATAAGTATCTACATCGATGACGATCACCTTATCATCCTTTGGCATTCTATCAATCGTTACCGAATAACTATGCTGAGGTTCTGTGAGTGTGACTGAGTATTTGATCCCTTTTCCATCCGGTTGTCCTTTTAATTGCACTGTAGCCTTTTTATTAATCATCTCCTTGAGGATATCAATATCAGACAACATTACTCCTCTCCCCAGATGATCGTTTCCTGAATTCGGTTCATCGTTTCAATGGTTTTATCAAAACTGCGGGCTTCAATACCCAGTTCCGGGTCGATGTCGGCGGCTGTAAGGGTTTGGCATTTAGTCTTTCTTGTTTTGCCATCTAATTGTATCAATACCTCTTCCGCGATATAGACTTTGATTTTTTCAGAAGAGATTAGTTCGGCTTCTAGATAGCCTTCTTCTTTAGCAATGCGCTTGAGATGGGGTTTGTCATGGTTGAGCATGATCAGGGTGTTCAGTTCTTTGATGATGTAATCGCTGTGGGTAGTTATGAAAATCTTAATCCCAAGATTAACAAGTCGGGCCAAAAGTCGCGCCACCCGGCGCTGATTTTCTGGGTGTAGGTTCAGTTCCGGTTCGTCCACCATCAGCAAATCACCAATTCGAGCCTGATGTCTTAGGTAAAAGCCGATATCTAGTAGAGAACGCACGGCGCTGGAACTTTCATCCATAGAAAGCTTGACCTGTTTACGCTTCTTCGGCACATAATAAAGTTCATCGTTCCGCGTAACTGTGTACTCGCCGCCGATAATGTCAGCAAAATCTTCCAACACGTCGGGATGGTTGTCAGAAATGAAACTGCTGTTCTTGGCAATGGTTTCAAGTTTCCGCATAAAATCTACATTTGTCTTTATCGGCAAGGCATAATCTCCATAATCTTTAAGTAGAAGTTTTACTAGATTAATATCATCTTGGCTAGCCTGACCGATTTCTTTAAATAAGCGATTGCGGTCGAAATTCAAGTCTTTGCGAAAAATAGCAGCACCAGTCCGTTCGCTGCTGGCTATGAAAGGACGAGGAAAAAGCTGAGCAAAAATCATATTTTTCAGTGCGTCGGCAATGATGAGCTCAAGGATTTCTCGGGGAATTTTTACTTTCTCTTTCTCAACAAGCAGGGTGACAAATAATTCTGTACTTTTTTGTTTTTTGGTGATCGAGAAAAGTGATGCCTCGCCGGAGCCAATTTTTAGATCGAATTGGGTGGACAAATCAATATTTGTGGTGTCCAAGCTCACCTGAAATTTGGTTTCTTTGAATCGTTCAGACGGTGCTGCAAAAATCTTTGGTAATTCCTTGGTATATGCGTGACAACCTTCAGCAAGAATCTTCTCAGTCTGTTCGACATATTCTGGTATATCAAGACGAACTACGCCGTCAGCAAGAAGCAGGTCGATTTTGTCAGCATTGATTTTGATTGGAAACCTATCTTGCCAAGTAGACAAAAAGCCAAACAAGGCATAAGTTGCGTAAGTTTTGCCAGTATTGTTACCACCGCAAATGATTGTCAGATCGCCAAGGGTGAATTCGGCTTGCTTTAAAGCACCAAGATTTTTAATTTTAATTTTCATTGTCGTATTCCTTGAGCGATCGCCCACCATTATCACTTTTTAACCATGCCAAGAGCCGAAAACTCGTAGCGATTCGGACGATCGCGCTTTAGCATCAACCTTTCAATAATATCGCCCCCAACTAGATCGATCGCAACCAACGCTTACCCTGCAAACTCATAGGCAATATTCGTGATGCGGCCGCGCCAGTAGGGCAATAGCGAGCCATCAGGCAGTTGCCACGCCACCTCACCGGAGAGCGGAATCCGCATACCGTCTCGCAATTCGTAGTCCCAGAAACGGCCTTGCCAGGGCGCAAACACCAGTCCCCCGTTAACTGTACGGGCGCGGGCCTCGGCGCGGATACTGGCGATTAGCCCTGCTTCATCAAAGCAGAAATCCAGGGAAACAGCGGTGTCGCCATCCTGTAGCGTTGCTCTGGCCGAAGAATTGTCGATCGCCTCCCAGCGAACACCCTGACTCGGCAGCAGTCTCGTCGGATACCAAGCCGCCTCCGCGAAAAAGCGCATCAATTCCCCTTGTGCAGCTTCTGGAGTGCCGCGGATATCCGCCAGAGTCACCAGGCCCAGCAGCGCCGCATGGAGGATGCCTTCGCCAGAAATGTAGGCATCATGAACAAACGCATTGATACCGGGCATCATGGCAATTCGCCCGTCCCAGTCAAAGCCAGGGCGCTGAGTAATTACGAGTTGAGTTGAGTTAAAACCACTCCATTTTTCTGCGGTTTCGCTCATGTTAAACGTGCCTTCGTGGGAAACCCGCGCTGTTGCAATTAGCGGTTGTCCATCCTTCAGCACCGCGCAAAAGTAGCGCTGCACTGGCTGGGGTAAATCGGCGATTTCCCGCGCATCAAATGTCAGAGGTTTAATCGGCAAGCGTGCAGCTTCCAGATTTGCTCGCAGTTCCTGGGTACCGAGATGCCAGCGGTATGCTCCAAGGGCGATCGCGCCAACAATGCCAACTACAAGCGCCAGGACAATTAGTACGATCGGCGATCGCCACATGGTGATTCCTCTTGATACCTAAAAACGAGTTAATCAAGCGCCAGTCTTAAACCCATCTACCGACTACAACTCTCACGGTTCCATCTGCCAAAGTTTCCTCTTCTTCAACATGAAAACCCTCTGACTCCACCGCCGCCATCAAACTTTTGCGCGCGTATTTCTGACTAATTAAATTGACAAATTCCTGCTGATTAATTCGAGCGCCCCAAAAATCCGCCACCAATTCGTAATCCTCTCCGCTGCGACGAAAACCCAAATCGTAACCATTGGATTGCCGAATCACGTACTCGGCATTAGTTTTGTCACCCTGATAACCTCGTACCTGCACATTGGACTCTACTTGATAACCCAACTCTTCCAACACTTGATGCAGCAGTTCGCCGTTCTTGATCTGAACCTTGATAGTTGTGAAGTGTGACATATCACTTTCGGATTTTTGTGTGAAACGCTGATTTGATTATAATACTATAAACTGCAACAGTCAATAAGTTATAAGTTGCGATCTTAAACTTGGTTTGAGCGTCAGCGAAAGCAGCCCAGTTACAATCCCCCGGCTTCATCTGTGCAGAAATTAAAAACATAGTATCCGATAACAATTCCCCCGATTCATCCGTGAGTTCGCTTTATTCAATCCTCCAATTCTTCAAATCTAAAATCTAAAATCTAAAATCGTATGATAGCCGACAATTCTAACCAACCCAGAGAATATGATGCCGTCCTCGGCGGCCAAAGTCAAATCCCGATCGCCGGCGCTGTTTTGGGAGGCATCGCCGGAGTCAAGCAGCGCTTCAACAGTCCTAGTATCGAGGCTCGGATTGCCGCTGTTAAAGACGCTCCTAAATACGGAGGCGCTGGTTTAAATTTAGCAATTGAGGCGCTGCTTGACCCCGCAGCAGAAGTGCAGCGAATTGCTTATTTAATTTTGCGACCGAGGACAGAACCTCTAGTGCGCCAAGCTTTAAAAGACTTCGTGCCTTATAAGCTTTTTGACTGCATCCGCAGTGTCAAAACTGGGACAAATGTTGCGATTAGTCCCGGAGGATCTCGCACGGCTAGTTTGCACGGGAAAATAATTAGAATTTGCGATGTAGATACAGGAGAAATACTCTATACTGTTGACAAGTATCCTCGCGCTCAAGAAACGTTTATCCTTTGCCAAGAAATCGAAGTTTTTGTGAGAAGCAGAAATACTCCGAAACACCGTGCGATCGAAATTTGGCAAGGAGGAGAATTGCGGCATACTTCCCTCGGACATGAAGCGGAAATTAGCGCAATTTTCATTAGTCCTGATAGTCAAGTTATCGCCACAGGTTCGGCAGATACTACTATCAAAAGTTGGAATTTAGAGACGGGAAAGTTAATCTGTACTTTTGGCAATCTTTTAACTTGGGGAGCTCATAAAGCAGGAATTGTTAGTCTTGCTTTTAGCCCGATCGCACACACTCTCGCTAGCAGCAGTTCGGACGGTACAATTAAGCTGTGGAACCTCCGCAGCAGAGAATGCTCCCAAACAATTAAAGGTTACGCGAATTGTCTGGCTTTCAGTCCAGACGGGCAGACGTTAGCTACTGGCGGGTGGGACAGAAACATTCAACTGCGGCAGCTATCGAATCCAGATAGTTCAATCACATTGGCCGGGCATTTTAACTCGATAAATGCGATCGCCTTTAGTCCCGACGGACGCACGGTTGTCAGCGCTAGTGCTGATGGTAATATTAAATTTTGGAAGGCCAGTACCGGCGAACATATCCACACTCTTAGCGGACATCAAAACTCTGTTACTTGTCTTACTTTTAGCTGCGATGGTGAAACTATTATCAGTGGTAGCTTAGACAAAACTGTCAAAATTTGGGGAGTTAATTGAAGAAAGAAGGAAGTTCGGCAACGGATTCTGTAACGGATGTAGCGGATGGAAGAAATAGGGAATAGGGCAGAAGGCAGAAGGCAGAAGGCAGAAGGCAGAAGGCAGAAAGAAGAGGGAATCGACCTCATGATTTTCACAAATTAAGTACCTCCTAACTATTCAGGCGCTGCCTATATTTCAATTTTCCCGATTTCCGATTCCTCGGTGCGTGAATCTACGCAAACAAATATAATAAACTTACAATCCCAGTTCTAGTGCAAGCCGAGGAATGCGGAAATTATTTTTGCACTACTACAAATAGTTACCGTAAAAATACCGAATTCTAGGTCTTATTCAGCTTATTATAAATTTGTAAACTGTCGCCCAAAAGCCTTAGCGAGCTGCTATTTCTGAATCCTTTAAAGTAGCTTTAATATATCGCATCTTGGTCGGATGAGTATTCCTGCTAATTGTAATATTTGACTTAAAAAGTTTATGCTTAAAAGATAGGCTGGGGTTAAATATACAGTGCGCCCCAGAGTAACCATGTCACACTGCAACCAATCCCTCTGTCCTTCCCGCTATCCCGCAGAGATGTGCGATACTGCTGCGAGTTGGCAGCAAAAAGCCGATCGACTAACGGTAGAATTAAACACCACCCAGGATCTGCTTCACGCAGAAATCGATCGGCTCAAACAAGCCAACGAAACCCTTCAGGCCGCCGTCAGTTGTGCCCCAATTTTCCTGTGGGCAACAGACAGAGAAGGCAAGTTAACCCTTGCAGCAGGGAAAGGATTAGAAAATTTGGGACTCAAACCAGGTGCAACTGTCGGGCGATCTATTTTTGAAGTTTACAGCAGCCAGCCAGATATCTTAGAAAATATTGCCGAGGTATTAGCAGGAAACGATCGCACTTGGAACGTCCGAGAGAGGCATTTTATTCACGAAATTCGATCGGCAGCGCTGCGAGATGGAAACGGTGAAGTGGTTGGGGCAGTGGGTGTTTCTACTGAAATTACCGAGCGCGAGCACTTGATCGCAACTCTGGAAACGGCAAATCAAGAATTAGAAGACAGACTTCAGCAGCAGACTGCTTTCTTCAATGCAGCACTTGCGGAAAGTGAAAAAAAGTACCGCAACCTCCTAGAAACCTCCCAAGAATTGATTTGGTCGATCGATATTGAAGGCTTCTTGACTTTTGTCAATTCCGCCACCAAACGCATCTACGGTTACGAACCGCCAGAAATGCTCGGCAGCCGCTTCACCGAGTTTTTAGTGTCCGAACAAAAAACCAGCCAAAGAGAAATATTTGCCCAACTTTTAGCGAGAACCAAACTTCAGCCACAAACCGCTAAATCTCCTTACGAAACAGTACACATTTGTAAAGACGGTACTCCCCTCCACCTGGGCGTCAACAGCATCGTCAACCAAGCTGAAAACGGCGCTATGTTAGGCCTGTGCGAAACGGCGACAGATATTAGCGATGGCTTGCGATCGGAAGAAGCACTCCAAGAAGCTACAGACCAACTTCGCGCAGTCTTGGATGCCGTACCCGGGATGATTTCTTGGGTAAGTTCAGATTTGCGGTATATTCGAGTCAACCAGCACTTAGCAACCTCGTTCAAACTGTCTCCTGAAAGCTTTGTCGGTCAAGAAATCAACTTTCTCGACAAAGGCTCGACTTTTGGAGAACTGATCGGAAAATTTTTTGACACTTCATCTCAGCAAACCTGCCAAGAAATAGAAATAGAAATTAACGGTCTCCTCCGCAACTATTTGATAGTAGCTCAGAAATACCATCAGGGAAGCGCAGCAGTTTCTGTAGGAATAGATATTACCGAGCGCAAGCGTGCTACCGCTCTAAAAAACCAATTAATCTGCTCGCTGCAAGAATCAGAACACAAATTTCGCAGCCTTTATGAAGCTACCAGCGACGCAGTAATGTTGCTTGACGAAAATGGTTTTTTTGACTGCAATCCCGCCACCTTAAAAATATTTGGCTGTAGCAACAAAAAAGAATTTTACGGTAAGCATCCGAGCGAATTTTCACCGCCATTTCAGCCTAACGGACAAGATTCAGCGAGTTTAGCGACCCAGAGAATGGACACAGCAATGGAAACAGGTAGCTGTCGATTTGACTGGGTACACAAACGACTCGACGGTTCAGAATTCCCTGCTGAAGTTCTGTTAAACGCTATGGAAATTAACGCACAAAAATTTTTCCAAGCAGTAGTACGCGACATTACAGATCGCAAACGGGATGAGGAGCAAATCAAAGCCTCCCTCGTCGAAAAAGAAGTCCTTCTCCAAGAAATTCACCACCGCGTCAAAAACAACCTCCAAGTTATTTCTAGCCTGCTGAAACTTCAGTCTCGTTACATTGAAGACGCCCGTGTTATCGAAATGTTAAAAGAAAGTCAAAACCGGGTGAGATCAATGGCTTTGGTTCACGAACAATTATATCAATCAAAAGACTTGTCAGACATTGACTTTGCTGACTATATCCAAAATCTTTCCCACAATTTATTCCAAGCTTATGAAATTCAGGCAGATGGCATCAAGTTAGAAGCAACCATTGCGCCGTCTTCGCTAAATATTTATACAGCAGTTCCTTGCGGATTAATTATCAACGAACTGGTGAGCAATTCCCTAAAGTATGCTTTTACAGGAAAAACTCAAGGTAAAATTCAAATAGATTTTACTTTAGATAATAACAAGGTTTGCGTGCTAACCGTGAGCGATAGCGGAATTGGTTTTCCTCCAGACTTAGATTATCGAAAGACCCAAACATTGGGTTTGCGACTGGTCGGGTCTTTGGTCAAGCAAATTCGCGGAAAAATAGAATTATTAGAAACAGCAGGCACGAGTTTTAAAATAACATTCTCAAAACCCAAATTGCCCTCTAAGGAGCAAAATTAATGTTACAAAGCAAAATTCTGATAGTTGAAGATGAAAGTATCATTGCGGAAGACATTTATGACAGTCTAATATCTTTAGGATATCTAATAACTGGTATTGTCTATTCGGGAGAAGAAGCGATTGAATCGACCGCAGAATTTCGACCTGATTTAGTTTTGATGGATGTTAAGCTGCAAGGAGAAATCGATGGCATTACAGCAGCAGAAGAAATTCGCTCGCGCTTTCAAATTCCTGTAGTTTATCTGACAGCTTATGCTGACGAAAACACTTTGCGGCGCGTCAATGGGACAAAACCCTTCGGCTATATTATAAAACCCTTTGACGAAAAAAACTTGCACACAACTATTCAATTAGCTCTCCACCGACATCAGTACGATAGCTTGACAAACTTGCCCAATCGTTTGCTGTTGCGAGAACTGTTAAGGCAGGTGTTAGACAAGCAAAAAGAATTGTCAGCAATGATTCCCGTTGTCACTTTCAGTTTAGATAGAATTAACCGGATTAACAGTACCTTGGGACACGAGATCGGCGACTTGGTACTTTGCACAGTTGCCCAGCGACTGAGTAAATGCACGGAGAAGATTAATATTCTGGCTCGTTTGGAAGCTGCCGAATTTGCCATTGTTATCGAACCCGTTGCTACAAAAAAGGAGGCTGCTAAGATTTCTCAAAATATTTTAGATATTGTAGCCCAACCTATGATTGTCAAAGAATCGGAACTTTACGTCACGGCGAGTATGGGCATTTCTTTATCTCCAAGCGATGCCAGCGATGGAGACGAATTGCTGAAAAATGCTTATACAGCTATGTACACTTCTCAGCAACAAGGTGGAAACAACTATCAATTTTATACTGCACAAGTTGCGGATAGTTCCATAAATATTTTTACTCAAGAAACTTGTCTCCGCAATGCTTTAAAGCGCTCGGAGTTTGAAGTTTACTATGAGCCGCAAATAGAAATTAAAACAGGTAAAATTATTGGTGCTGAAGCTTTGGTACGCTGGAATCATCCACAAAGGGGCAGAGTTTCCCCGGGGGAATTTATTCCAATGGCTGAAGAAATGGGCTTGATTGCACCGCTGGGCGAATGGGTATTAGAGACTGCTTGCAGGCAAACTAAAGCTTGGCAAACAAAGGGTTTGCCTCCGCTGCGGGTAGCCGTCAACGTGTCAGCCCGCCAGTTTGAACGAAAAAATTTGACGGAGAGAGTGAGCCAGATTTTGAGAGAAACTAATCTCGATCCTAAATGTCTGGAATTAGAATTGACGGAAGGTCTGATTTTGCAAGATGAAACGGCAGCAGCTCAAGCTTTTACGGTGTGGAGAGATATGGGTATTAGGATAGCAATTGATGATTTTGGAACGGGATATTCTTCTTTGAGTTATCCGAAACGCTTTCCGTTTGATGCGATTAAAATTGACAAAAGTTTTATTCGCAATATTGCAGACGATCGCCAAAATGCAGCCATTACAGTAGCTATTATTCAAATGGCACACTGCATGAACATGACGGTGATTGCTGAGGGGGTAGAAAATGAGCAGGAACTTGCTTTTTTGTGCGAGAACGAGTGCGACGAAATTCAAGGTCATTTTTTCAGTCACGCTTTACCAATGGCTGAGTTTGAAGCTCTGCTGAAAAGCGATAAGTGCTGGGATTTAGATCAATTCCGGTTGCAATCCTCATGATTGTTGAGTGTTGAGTGTTGACTGTTGACTGATAACTGACAACTGCCCACTGACAACTGATAACTGACAACTGACTAATTTAAAAGATACGATCGCCCAACCAACTTCCCAGCCACAGCCCGAAACCCGAAGTAGCCACCAACAGGATAACCGTGTAAAGCCCACTGCTAGTGTGGATCAACCTTTCTGCGGCTACCATCCGCGCCACAACTCCAGCAATAATGCCGATCGCAGCCCAAGCGCTATAAACAGTCTTAGACCCGGCGATAGCCAAGGCTTGGAGGATCGCCCCCGAACCCGCCCCAGCCAAAACCCCCGCCCACGCCCCAATCCCCAGCCCGATCGCACCAGAGAGCCCGACGGGGCCGCCAGAATTCACCCCTACTTCCGCCGCCAGCCCGCACATCAAGCCAACAACCGCCCAACACACAGCCGCCACCAACGCCTTGACCCAATTCCCAGAACCGGTTCCAGCCATCAATCCCACCACTGTCACCACTCCCCCTACAGCCAAAACAGCAGCCACAGCCCGAGACTCGGCCTCGGAACTGGCGATCGCCCCCAAACCAGCTCCAACTGCGCCCCAAGCAGCCCCAGTTCGCATTCCTCCCGCCTGAAAACCCGCGATTGACCCCCCTACCGCCCCAGCCAAAACTAACGCCGCCAGCCACACTCTAGGCGTTGCCGAACCCTCCGCCAGCAAAATCGCGGCCCACAGCCAATCTGCACCGCAGATTAAAGCCCACATCCACAGCGGGGCGACTGATACCGTCAAAATCCAACCGGTCAAAGCGTAACTCGCCACAGCGATTGCCAGCGGCCACCAAGGGAAGCTTGAAGACTGTTGAGATGGCCGCACTTCCCTCGGCGGGCTTGGCGGTTTTGAGTATTGAGTTGAAAATTCTTTTTTCCTTTTCGAGGTAAGCTTTGGATAGTTTTGAGATGTCCGCGCTTCCCTCGCAACGCTTCGCCCAGGTTGCTTTCTTCCCCGCCATGCTTGGCGATTGTGAGTGGTAAATCGTTTCTTGCTTGAAGAGTTTTTTTGACTGAGAAATTTTTTGGAGGCGGCTTTTGGGCGGGTTTGACGACGCTGGGAACCAGACCTGGCGGCTGATTTTCCAGAACGCCTTCTCAGCGGCTTTTCCGGCGCAGGGGGCGGTGGCTGCGGAAACTGTTTTTCGATCGACCTCGATGATTCAGGCTGACTCAGAAACGACACCAACTGCTCGTAAGCTTCATTAATTTCTGTTAATCGTTGTTGAGCTTTTTGTTGCAGGCGATCGTTGTTGGCAAACCGATCGGGATGCCACACAAACGCTAAATCCCTGTAAGCGCGCTTAATTTCTTCTAAGGAAGCTCCCGGCTCAATTTCGAGGATTTCGTAGCATCGGTTAATGTCACCCATAGGCTTCGATCGGCAGTTGTTGGTAAATTTGCGTGAAGCGAAGCTATCCCGCAGGGAATCGTACTTAACATCTTGTACTATTCTCAGCCAAGCTGCACAGTCAAGCGATTTGAGATTGGAGATTTGAGATTGGGACTTACGCATCACAACCTTCTGAAACGGGGTTTTTTACCGTTTCTGCGAGCTCTAACGAAGTATGATGCAAAAAGCCCGGTTTCTGACCACCCGTGCGTTTACCGCTTGCGAGTCATAGAAGATAAGATCCAAGATTTCTCTCTTTGACTGAGTAGGCGGTCTGGTTTTCTTGTTTCGTGGTAATAATGGCTCGATGAGTTCCCACTCTTTATCGGTTAAGCTGCGGGAGTACGACATTTTTTTCTGATCTTAGCTCATCATCAGAGATCCCCAATGGGTTCTATAAGCTTTACAGCTATTTAGGTGTACCTCACCAAACCGTGAATTGCTATATACTGGAGAAGAGAATTCGCCCTCAAAAGCCAATGTCAGAATTGTACTCTTGAACTAAGAATAAATAGCTCATGCTTCCTTTTGCATCTCGTATTGTATGCCAAACTTTACTTTTATTGAGTCTGTTAGATATCCCAGCCCGAGCAACCTAAGTCTGGATTGGGGCTGGACGAATTACTGATGGTATTGGACAAGAAGGCTCCGTTAAACTGAAACTATAAATTGACGGCAATAATGTCCGTTCAATATACGGGTTTTATTTGAATGGTACTATCTATGAGGCAACGATTAGTACAAAATTGGCTCATTGGTGGTTGAGACAGTGTTCACAAGATTTGTGTATAATTTTAAACCTAATCCCACCCAAGCCAACAATTTTATATTGACTGCCCGGAACAAATAAATAATAGAAATATCGAATAATGAACACTATCAGATATCGTCCAGCAATAGGTATGGTCTTAGTAACTGCTTGGAGCTTGTTTTACTGTGCAGTATCTAGCAATTTACCTATGCTCAATAAAATGGAGCTCGACATTCAAGATCATCTAATACGACTGCATAAACCAAGGCTTATGTCAAAAGAAATTCTACTGCTTAAGATCAAGCAGCCTGCCCTTTTAGGATATAACTTTCATAACTTATATAAACTGAATACTTTCTATGCAATTTTAGTGAGAAGCTTAATCAACAGTGGTGCAAAGCTTGTAGTCATAAATTTGCCTACTCAAATGATCCAGTACATTGAGCTTGATACAGATACTCAGTTAGAACATCCCTTTCAAGAGTTGATTAGTAAATATTCAAACCAGATTGTTTTGGTGGCTCGTCCGAGTAAATTACCCTCAGAAAATTCAGTCATAAATAATTATCATAATTTACTTCCTTTCGATAATGAAAGTATAAATCCCTCTATTCCCCCAGAGCAGATAGTAAGTTACTTCAGATATGCAGCACATCCACAAAGCTTAGACAGCCCAGCTCGAAAAGCCGAGCTATTTTCCTATTTTAGCTATGAAGATGATCCAGATATTAATATACATCATAAGGTTAAATCTGTGGCAACGATGGCCTTAGAAAAATTCTATAGGAACTCAGGAAATCTCAAAGGTTTTCAAAGAATTACCACTTTACAAACTCTTTTATCTTTTCAAATGAACTTCTGGGGTTCTGCTGATACATTTCCTAGTATTGATATTCATTTTCAATGTCCTTCGTCTCAGCTAGAGATAGAACACTGTAATCCTTCCTTTGAACCCCAATCTATTCAGAAGCTCCATGATAAACTTGTATTAATCGATCTTCCCGAAGGGAAAGGATTTGAAACCTATCGAGAACTATCTCCTTTTGGGGAGATGTCTATTGCAGAAGTAGAAGCTAATCAAATAGCTAGTGTGATGACCCATTCATTTCTGACAAGAATCCCGAATTGGTATGACTACATCATCACAACTTTGGGTCTTGACTTGCTAAGCCTATATATACTTATGCCAGGCAAAAAGCATAAACTTATACCTGTTCATCTGCTGGTTGGCTGGCTTCTGCCGCTCTTGGTAGGAAGCTATGTAGCTTTAAGTTTTATCTTGTTCTATCAAGGGTTAATTCTTCCATTATCCATCCCCATCTTAGGTTGGGTTGGAACAGGTTCATGTGTAGCCATTTATTCAATTCTCAGGCAGTCTATCCAACAACAGCAGAAATTAGCTGAGCGACAGGCTGTTCTTTTGCAATCGCGGAAACTCCTCCATCGAGTCGCAACAGACATTCATGATGGCCCCCTTCAAGAACTCAAATTGGCAATGGATAGTATTGAACTTCTAGCCCTCAGTCATCCATCTCCCGTGATTAACTCAATCTTAGATCGATTAGAAGCAGTTGGGCTTGCTCTTCGCAATCAGCTCAGCAGCACACGTACAATTGCAGAAAAGCTAGAGATTACACCAGAGCTGCAATCGGGACTGGATCGGGGGATACACCAATGGCTCCAAAAACTGATTGACTCAAGAGAATTAACCTTGAGTGTCAAAGAGCATCTACAACCCTTGCGAGAACCCAAATCTGATAGTGCTTGGATTGATTCGAGAGAGGATATCTTTCGCTTTTTTCGAGAAGCGATCGCTAATGTGATTCGCCATGCCCAACCTCCAAACGGCTCGGCCACGCAAGTTTCAGTCTCGCTTACTCAAAAAGATCATCAGTGCCGATTAGCGATCGAGAATAATGGAACTAGCCTAACCCCTATCTTATTAGATATTCCTCACAAGAAACGTCGTAGTGGTGGATATGGCACTAAACTGATGAAAACTATTGCCGCTGAGATACCAAATGGGGCTTGGCAAAGGGTTCCATTAGAAGAAGGTGGGATGCAGGTAACACTTGAATGGACGATGGACACCCCATAATTTGATAACAAATAAGGGTATAACTACCCGATCAACCTACGTTTAATTGCCTCCATGCAAACTGCGATTCTGGTATTAGTAAGTTGACCATCAAGCTGATCGACATTCAGTTTTGCTTTGAGACTCTGGACGTAGTTCTGAGCTGTTTTGAGGGATATATGCATCCGATCTGCAATTGCCTGATCTGTAAGGGCTTGGTTACATAACAAGTCCAATACCGTTCTATCCTTATCAGTCAATGGCATTTCGTTCATTAAATTACGAGGAATCTTACACTGTCCAGCTAAAGCATTACGACCTCCTTCTAGAAAAGCATTCCGTCTTTCCATTTTATTAACGACAGCAAATCCCCCTTGATGTTCAAATATTTGCTTCAGGACTTGCCTTAAATAGCTTGGTTCGCTGGTATAGACGAGAACATTTAACAGAGGGTGATGCTCAAAAATGTGGTTGAGTAGCGCTAAACCTGGCTTGGCTGACTCCTCGCCTGTCAAAGTCCCAAATTGTAAGTCAACTACTACTAAATCTATGTTCTCTTGCTTGAGTTGCTCAATTCCCTCTTCAGGGGTTTCCTGAATAATGCAGGAACACTGAGGGTCTATCATCCTCAAAAAATCACAATTATTGTGACCGACTTCAGGGTGATCCTCAATGACCAGAAAGCGTTGTGTTTGATAACTCATAGTTTGACCGCCATAACTATTTTATCATTTCTTCAGCAGACTCGTTTTCACGACTATTTAGACTGCCTATAACGCAATACGGTTCAGTTAAGCTCGATCCCCCCTAGCCCCCCTTAAAAAGGGGGGGACAAGAACTTTCTCAAAGTCCCCCTTCTTAAGGGGGATTTAGGGGGATCTCCGAGGAATAAATAGTTTTAACTGAACCGTATTGGCCTATAACGTGAGCTTTTACTGATAATGATAATCAGGAGGGGAAAGGCGAGGGCTACTCACCTTTTCTCTCCCTCCTCTATTGTATAAGTCTACAGAGTTACAATTTTGGCTTTATAACCTTTATGCTCTAGTTTTTGAACCTCTTTGTTAGCAGCTACACGATCTCGGAAAGTTCCAGCATTTATCCATTTTTTTTGATTATTGCGGTGATACTGGACGCGGTATTCATGGCGATGTGGGGCTTGAATCCCAACTTTTGTTGGTTGCTTCATAGGCTGAGCATTGGCTTGGAGGGGAACAGCAATGCCTAGCCCAAGGGTAGCTAGAGAGATGAGCGTAACCATTACTTTGTTCATGATTCAGACCTGTTTATAAAGTAGATAGTTTCATTCTGTCAGTCCAGTCTTCCGGTTGATAGGGGAGTAAGCGCAAATAATATTGCGTGTTTACGCAAGTGCGTTCAGAAAATGACTTAGAAGGAGAGCGATTTTTTTCGGGGGAGAGGGGGGGCAATCAGGGGTTTTAAAAATTAATCATCCCAAAGACCTTGTAGACAAACCTTTTGAGATATTGTAGGCGATCGAGTAAAATCGACGCAGAATAGCAAGAATCGTTGCAATTGGTCGGACTTACCCAGATATCTACTCCATACTCCACTGTTTTTTGGCATTACAAGAGTTGGTGCAAAGATGAGCTACTTCAAAACATCAGACATCCTTCTGCTATAGCTACAATGAGAAGATACTTTCGTGCGATCGGGATCTGTGTCAGTGTCGGAAAATCAAGCTCCCACCTTCATCTTAGTTGACGGCCACTCCCTGGCCTTTCGCTCGTACTTCGCCTTTGCCAAAAGTCGAGACGGAGGCTTGCGAACTACGACGGGCATTCCCACCAGCGTCTGTTTTGGCTTTCTCAAGTCGCTGCTGGAAGTTATGGCCGCCCACGACCCCCAGTACATGGCGATCGCCTTTGACCTCGCCACACCCACATTTCGCCACGAAGCAGACGACACCTACAAAGCGGGTCGAGCCGAAACACCGGAAGATTTTAAGCCGGATATCAAAAACCTGCAAGAACTCCTCACCTATTTGAATTTACCTGCAATAACTGCTCCCGGTTTTGAGGCGGACGATGTTTTGGGAACTTTGGCAAACAAAGCCAGCGCGGCCGGTTATCAGGTCAAAATCCTCACGGGCGATCGAGATTTGTTTCAATTAGTAGAAACCGAAAAACAAATCAGCGTATTGTATTTGAGTACCGATGAGCTCCGGCGATCGGGAAAAGGCAAATCCCAAGAATACGGCCCGGAAGCAGTCAAAGAGAAACTCGGCATTTTGCCAGAACAAGTAGTAGATTACAAAGCCCTCTGCGGCGACAAATCCGACAACCTCCCCGGAGTTAAAGGCATCGGCGACAAAACCGCACTGCAATTGCTGGAAGCTTACAATTCCCTTGATGGAATTTATGCAGCCATCGGTGAGATTAAAGGGGCAACTAAGAAAAAGCTAGAAGAAGGCAAAGAAGCTGCTTATCATTCTCAACGCATGGCGACAATTGTCCAAGACGTACCCTTGGAAGTAGACTTAGAAAATTGCCAGCTCAAAGGTTTTGATGAATCCGCCTTGATCCCGATGCTGGAAAAATTAGAATTTAAGACATTTTTAAGCAAAGTCAAGCAAATTCAAAAACGGTTCGGCGGTGTAGAACAAACCGTAGAAAAGGGCGTAGAACAAACCATAGAAAAGAGTGTAGAAGACACAGTAGAAAACGGCGAACCCGATGCCCAACCCTTACTCCCCACAATAGATAAGTCACCTGCAACTTCTGAAAGTTCAGAAGACGACGACTTGTCGTTTTTTAGTCCTGCAGAAACCAAAGCCGCCCAGCAAGCAAACAAATTACCCATTAAACCCCGAATAATTCAAACAACCGAACAGTTAAACGAATTAGTCCAACTGCTGCAAACCTTCACCGACAAAGCCTCACCCGTGGCGTGGGATACCGAAACCACAGCCATCGAACCGCGAGACGCCGAATTAGTCGGAATTGGCTGCTGTTGGGGAACAGGCGAAGAGGATGTTGCTTACATTCCCACCGGACATAAAACGGGCAAAAACTTGGACAAAGCCACAGTTTTAAATGCTTTGCGTCCGATTTTGGAAAGCGAGAATTATCCCAAGGCGCTGCAAAATGCTAAGTTTGATCGATCGATCCTGCGGTGTCAGGGAATCAAACTAGCCGGAGTCGTCTTCGACACCATGCTAGCGAGTTACGTACTCAATCCCGAAACCAGCCACAGCCTCAGCGAATTGTCAAGAAAATACTTAGGTATTGTCGCAAAAAGTTACAATGAATTAGTACCCAAAAACAAAACAATTGCTGACATCAGTATTCCGGCGGTAGCCGACTACTGTGGCATGGATGTTCACACCACATTTCAGTTAGTAGGTAAACTTAGAGCAGAATTAGATAAAGCTGATGAACATAACTTTGCCGATAAGTCTTTGCACAAGTTGCTGCTGGAAGTAGAACAGCCCCTAGAACCAGTTTTAGCTGAAATGGAATACTGCGGAATTCGCATTGATTCAGCGTATCTGCAAGAACTATCGCAACAGCTAGAAAAGAGCTTAAAAGAAATAGAAGAAAAAACTTATCAAGCAGCCGGGAGAAAGTTTAATTTAGGTTCCCCAAAACAACTCAGCGAAATCTTGTTAGAAAAAATCCCGGATGAGTTTCAGAAAAAGTCTCGCAAAACTAAGACGGGATACTCTACAGACGCCGCCGTATTGGATAAATTGCAAGGAGATCACCCGATTGTAGACGATTTATTAGAACACCGAACATTATCCAAGTTGAAATCAACTTATGTGGATGCTTTGCCGCAGTTAGTGCGTGCGGATACCGGGCGAGTGCATACAGATTTCAACCAAACTGCAACGGGTACGGGAAGGCTTTCTTCTTCCAATCCCAATTTACAAAATATTCCCATCCGTACCGAGTTTTCGCGGCAAATTCGCAAGGCTTTTTTACCGGAGTCAGGTTGGCTGATGGTGTCGGCTGACTATTCTCAAATTGAGCTGCGAATTTTAGCTCATTTGAGTCAAGAACCTGTGTTAATAGAAGCTTACCAAAATAACCGAGATGTGCATACCGTAACAGCTCAACTTTTGTTTGAAAAAGAGGAAGTAACGCCGGACGAAAGACGGTTTGGCAAAACAATTAATTTTGGGGTAATTTACGGTATGGGGGCGATTAAGTTTGGTCGTTCCATGGGCAAAACTTCAGCAGACGGCAAAGAGTTTATTAAGCGATTTAACGAGCGTTACATTAAGGTTTTTGAATTTTTGGAGAAAGTAAAAAAAGAGGCGATCGCCCTCGGATACGTTACCACAATTCTAGGCCGCCGCCGCTATTTAAAATTCGAGAGCGAAAGCCTCCTGGACTTAAAAGGCCGCAATCCCCAAGACATTCACTCCGATAGACTTAAATCTGTCAGCAGAGATGACGCCCAATCTTTGCGGGCGGCAGCCAACGCTCCCATTCAAGGCTCTAGTGCTGATATCATTAAACTTGCCATGATTGAGGTACACAAAATTTTGCAAAACTATCAGGCGCGGCTGCTGCTGCAAGTTCACGATGAATTAATCTTTGAAGTACCTCCCGATGAATGGGAAGAATTGCAACCGAAAATTAGAAGTGCGATGGAAAATGCTCTGCCACTTACCGTACCGCTGATAGTTGACATCCACGCTGGGCAAAATTGGATGGAAACTAAATAAAACAGAGAAATATGAGTCAAACTAAAATCGCAATTTTCCCAAAAATAAAAACCTTAAGTGCAGTTGCTCTCCTGTTGCTACTATTTGGGTGTCCACAAAAGTTAGCGCCCAACAACTACGCTGTCAAGCGAGTCAGCGACGGCGACACCCTTGTCGCTAGCGATGCCGCCGGGAAAGATATTAAAGTGCGTTTTGCCTGTGTAGATGCACCGGAAGTCGCCCACACAAATGCTGAGAAAAATAGCAAAGCATCTGCACAAAAAAATCAATTTAAGTGGGGAAATCTAGCGCACCAAAGAATGCAGCAGCTAGTTAAACAAGGGGGCGGTCGCGTTGTTTTGACCGTCACCGATACTGACCGCTACGGTCGCAAAGTTAGCGAAGTTCGCTTGCCAGATGGTACACTTGCCCAAGAAGTTTTGATCCGCGAAGGATTAGCAATGGTTTACCGTCCTTACTTGAAAAACTGTCCGAGTGCAAGTGTTCTGGAACAAGCCGAAGCCGAAGCTAAGAAAAGTCGCCGCGGCGTTTGGGGAGACTCTAAGTTTGTTCCTGCGTGGAACTTTCGGAAGAGTGATAAATGATCGGAAGCAGGAAGTTAGGCAATGGATTGTAGAACGCATTTACGGCTTTAAGGGATGGATTTTGAGTAGGGACACGGCAGTGCCGTGTCCTGACGGGGAGCTAGGACTTTTAATAATTGGTATAAGATTGAGGATTGTAGCAATATTTTTTTTAATTGGTATTATGTTGTTGGTCTGGAATCTGGGAACCTGTATCAGATATTTACAGTCTTGGACTCATTCAGGTCTTGTTAAACCCGGTCTCTACTATAAATCTTAGGTTTAGCTGCTCCGCATCCGCCCAGAAACCGGGTTTCTAGAGCCAGATGTCGATCGTCCTAATTTAGTACAATACAATCAGGACGAGGTTCTGCTCCTACGGTCTGCAATCTGTGGAGTTCCGGCGATAGCTGACGCCAGATTAATCTAAAACCAGACATGAGTTCGATCGCACTTTTCTCCGACCTGTTTTTTTGGAAAAGTCAACAAATGTGATAGGCTCCAGATAAACTAATAGACTGCTGACAAAAGCGGTCTATTGCAATCACCCAAAAATAACTTTAAGGGACATCAATGAATTTCAAACATCTGGTTATTTCCGGCCTGGCGCTGATGCTCGGTACTGCAATAGTAGGAAATGCGATTGCTCAAGAACTGACCGAAAACCAAAAAACGGTTATTTGTCGCTTAAAAACAGAAGTAGACCAGCGGAAAGGCAACGGTCAAAAGTTAGTATTTGTGCCGTTGCTGGGTCAAGTTCGCAAGCACGTTTCCTCTCCTTTTAGAGCCACACTGCATCCTAATGTGGAGTATGTTTTTGTTGCCACTTGCGACGGAAATTGTCAGGATTTAAACTTATCTCTCAAGGATGCAAGCGGTCAGGAAATCGCTGTGAGTCAAAAAACAGGCGAACTGGCGTCAATCTCTTTTACTCCCCCATCCCAAGGCGAATATCAAATCACTGCTAAGCCGGGGGAATGCACGACGGCAGAGGGTTGCAGTTTTGGCATGGGAATCTTCGTTCCAGCAAGTGCGAGCGTACCTAATGCTTCCCAAATTCCTGCTGAGATAGCACAATTTCGACTTTGCCAGTAGAGGAGAAGTTACAAGTTGTGAGTTGTGAGTAGAGTTAAGTTGTGAATAACAAATCTAACTCATAACTTGCAACTTATAACTCGTAAATTTTAATTAGTTATTCACAATTTCGCCCAACTGTCAAGCAGAGAAAGCAGTGGAACCCTGCACAGACCCGAAAGTGCCGAAATTGGGTTGGGGATGAAAAACTATATTTACCCTCACGCAGGCATCAATTAGAATATAGATAGTGCCTCTCAGGGTGACGAGTATATTGCCCATGTCTTCAACCTTAGCCTCGAAAAATCAACCCCATCACCCTCCTCAAACAGATTGGAGAAATCTGTTCAGTCGCTTGGGTATCAGGCAGAAAATTGGCTGCGGATACGCCTTGGTCATTGGTATTGCCGTTTTGGGTGCTGTGGCGGGACGGGGAGTAGAATTTTATTACAAACAGCAGGTTCGGGAAAAACTGGCGATCGACCGAGATAAAGGGGAAATCCTGACCAACCTCAATAGTACGGTACAGGAAGTCAGAATTCACGAGCAAAAGCTGGCGAGTCTGACGGCAAAACCGCAAATTTTCGATCGCGAACGTTCGGAATTCCTGACTCGCGTTGCTCAGATGAGCGGCATCCTCGAACAACTGCAAACCTTTCCACCGACAAAGAATCCCGAGGTGGCCAAAGACTACGAACTGCTTCAACAGTTCGTTCAAGTCAACGGCAAAACAGTAGAATCATACTTTCAAGAAGTACAAAAATTGTTGGCGAATGCGAAATTATCGGGTTTAAATCCAAAGCAGCAGCAGGCTTTCCAGCGGAATTTGAACAATTTTGTGGTGGGCGAAACCGCTTTGAAACTCGAACAGTTTTCGCAGGATTCAGCCAAACTGGCCGGCAGCTTTGGCGAGAAAGCAGACGAGGCATTGAGTACCTACGACAAAGCAGAAAAACTCGGAACTCTAATTCTCATTGGCTCTCTCTTGATATCAGCCGCGAGCGCAGCAATTCTAGCAGCATACACCAGCGGGGCGATCGCTCGCTCCTTAGAAGCCACCACCCTCATCGCTCAGCGAGTGACAGAAGAATCGAACTTTGATTTGCAAGTACCTGTCACTACTTCCGACGAAGTGGGAATGCTAGCAATTTCCCTCAACGAACTAATCCAAAGAGTAGCGGAATACACAGAAGAATTGCACGAAGCAAAAGTAGCCGCCGAAGCTGCCAACCGCTCCAAAAGTGCATTTCTCGCCAACATGAGCCACGAACTACGCACCCCCCTCAACGCCATCATTAACTACAGCGAAATGCTGCAAGAAGATGCTCAAGATTCCGGCTCAGAAGACTTTCTGCCGGACTTAGAAAAAATTCAAACCGCAGGCAAACACCTGCTGGATATGATTAGCGACATCCTCGATATTTCCAAAATAGAAGCAGGTCACGTCACGCTTTATTTGGAAAACTTCGACGTGGCAACGATGATTGAAGAAGTGATGACTACGGCTCAACCGCTAGTAGAAAAAAAAGGTAATGCTTTAGCACTGAAAACCAAAGGCGAACTCGGCACAATGTACGCCGACCAACCTAAAGTGCGACAAATTCTCCTCAATTTGCTCAGCAACGCTGCCAAGTTTACCGAAAAAGGCGTCATTACTATCGGCGTGGAAAGAATTAAAATTGAAAAATCAAGATCGGCGAAACAAAATAAAAATAATGATTTTCAATCGGGTTCAAGCTACACTTCTCAAGTTTTAATGTTTCGAGTCAGCGACACGGGCATCGGCATGACGGACGAGCAATTAGAGCAGATATTTAAACCTTTTACCCAAGCTGATGCTTCGACTACCCGCAAGTACGGAGGCACGGGTTTGGGATTGACAATTAGCCAGCGTTTGTGTCAAATTCTCGGCGGCGAAATTAGCGTTGAAAGCGAAGACGGGAAAGGTTCAACTTTTATTGTCAGTCTCCCGGAACGGGTAGTGATGCAGGCATGAAGTCAGGCAAGATATGGATTTTGACACGGATACACGGATTAATGATTGAGCATTTGTCAATAGTCAGGAGGCAGATGTTCAAGGAAAAACAAAGAGGGAGGAAGGAAGAGGGAAATTTTAAAATGTATTGATATAGCAACCGCCAAGGCTGTTCGGGCATAAAGCATAAATAGCCCCAATTGCCGTGCGATCGCAAAACCGATCTCCAAAGTTGTACTCTTAAATATCAATACTTCGGACAGTTTTTGATTACCAACCGTAGAATAAGGGTTTCAATGCTCCAAGGCGATCGAGCTACCAACGAAAAATCGAGGGTTTCAGACGACGAAATAAAAACATTCGGACTATTGAAATATCAGGGCTTATGAATATTACTCGCGTCTCAGTTGACTCAGCAGGCAATCAGGCTAATCAAGGCGCCTCGATATCATCCTATCCTTCCATTTCGTCCGACGGGCGGTTTGTGGCGTTTGAATCTCCAGCATCCAACCTCGTGCAGGGGGACACTAACGCTAGCGGTGATGTTTTTGTGCGCGACACGCTAGCCAATACCACCACCCGTGTCTCTGTTGACTCAGCAGGCAATCAGGGGAACAACTTTTCCTCCGAGCCCTCTCTCTCAGCTAACGGGCAGTTGGTGGCATTTGGGTCTAGTGCCACAAACCTCGTACCGGGCGACACCAACAATAGCGGCGACATCTTCGTGCGAGACTCGTTGACGAATACCACCACCCGCGTCTCTGTTGACTCAGCAGGCAATCAGGCGAATGCAGGCTCCTCCGCTCCCTCTATCTCAGCCGACGGGCGGTTTGTGGCATTTTTCTCTTTTGCCACAAACCTCGTGCCGGGGGACACTAACAATAGCGGCGACATCTTCGTGCGAGACTTGTGGATGAATACCACCACCCGCGTATCTGTAGACTCAGCAGGCAATCAGGGGAACCAGTATTCCGACTATCCCTCCATCTCAGCCGACGGGCGATTTGTGGCATTTGGGTCTGATGCCACAAACCTCGTGCCGGGGGACACTAACAATAGCGGCGACATCTTCGTGCGGGACTTGTTGACGAATACCACCACCCGCGTATCTCTAGACTCAGCAGGCAATCAAGCCAACAGGGAGTCCTACGACTCCTCCCCGAAAGCCAGCGGGTCCTATGATCCCTCCATCTCAGCCGACGGGCGGTTTGTGGCATTTTGGTCTGGTGCCACAAACCTCGTGCCGGGGGATACTAACGATAACCCTGACATCTTCGTGCGGGACACGCTAGCCAATACCACCACCCGTGTCTCTGTTGACTCAGCAGGCAATCAGGCGAACAATTACTCCGTTTTGAGCCCCTCCGTCTCAGCCAACGGGCGGTTTGTGGCGTTTGATTCTCTTGCCTCCAACCTCGTGCCGGGGGATATTAACAACAGACACGACATCTTCGTGCGGGACTTGTTGACGAATACCACCACTCGCGTCTCTGTTGACTCAGCAGGCAATCAGGGGAACAACGGGTCTTTTGAGCCCTCCATCTCTGCAGATGGGCAGAGAGTAGCGTTTTCATCTGAGGCCAGTAACCTCGTACCGGGGGATACTAACTTTACTTACAATAGCCGCCTCGATGTCTTTGTTTCTGACACCGGTAGCACTCCAGGCAATAACCCTCCTGATAACAGCATCAACGGCAGTCCCGACAACGACATCCTGACTGGCACCAGCGGCAACGACATCATCAACGGTGTGGAAGGGAATGACGTACTTATGGGCTTGCGAGGCAACGATATCCTTGTCGGGGGCGACGGCAGCGATATTCTCAATGGTGGCAAAGGTTTCGACACTCTCAATGGTGGTTTAGGAAACGATATTCTAGTCGGTGGCGGGGGCAACGATGTTTTTGTTTTAGGTATCGGATTGGGAGTTGATACAATCGTTAATTTCGTCAAGTCTCAAGATACCGTGCAATTAATCAATGGCTTGACCTTCGGACAGCTATCAATTTCGCCGGGAACTGACGGCACATTAATTACAGTAACCAGCAGCGGTGAAGTTTTAGCTTCTTTGATAGGTGTTGCTCCCAATCTCATTGGTTCTGAAGATTTCATCTCGGTCTAGAGATAGTAAAGTGGTCATTTGTGAAATCACTTTTACTCAGGGAACATGATTAAAATTGGCCAACAATCATTGTAAGTTTTGATAATTCCCAGGTCAAAACCTAGGAATATAGCAAGCCTAAAGAACAAAGCCTTGTACAACAGTAGTTTTCAAGACTCCTTCAAAAGTGCGTTCTGTCTTGTCCACCAGCACAACTACATTGCGCCCGTTCGGAGACAAACGAACTTCTCGGATTGAATAAGAGAACACCCAATCTTGAAAATTGTTCAGCGTTCCGAGGACACGCTGCCGACCGTTATGATTAATTACAAGACGCATGGCCGCGCTTTCTTTGCCAGCCGAAGCATTTTTTTGCCGCTGTTCCAGGCGAATTTGTAAAGGCTTTGCTGTATTGACTTTGACGGCGAGTGTCTCGCTTCCATTGGCTCCGGGAGTACGAGAAATAATGTTCAGTTTAGTTCCAGCTTGAGGAGGAGTTAACTTCAAAGTTTGCCTGCTATTCCAACTTTTTTTAAGCAAGTCATCTTCTGCCATTTTAGTGCTTTTATTGGAGTCTGGCTCGCCATATTTAGTTTCGATACACCCATTTTGGATGCAGGAATTTGCAGCAACTTGGACAATTTGCAATTTTGCTTTGGGAATTCCCGCTCCTGTATCTCTGGAACTTTCTAGATACAAGTAGTAATTGCTGTCGGCGGAAAAACCCGACATCCGGTGTGCGGCACGCCAGGTACTTGCCAAAGCTTCAGGGGCTACTGCGATCGCGGCACTTGCTATAATACCTAACGAAATTAAAGGTAAAATTTTCATAGCTATATAGTCCTGTTCTGAGAGTTATAGCGGCTGTTATTGATGCGTAAAACAATAACGCTTTGGGTTTAGCTATACGACTGTGACGATTCTCAAGTCCTCTCTCCTATTTACATGAGAGTTTCTCTTTTTTCCGCAGGAGACTGTTTAAGAATGTGCAGTTTTTTCAAGTCGCACTAGAAAGCATTTTTAATGTGAGAGTTGCTTTTATCCAAGAGTGCAACTTTTCGGCGCGACAGTTTCCTTTTCCCTGCGCCACACTCCTACATAGGACGGAAATACCTATCTACAGATAGGGGAACACCGATCCGTCCCCCCTCCGCAAGTCCTTACAATGACAATTGTACGGGCGATCGAGCAATTGCCTCTACAGCAGCCATCATTTTCAATTCAGGGAATTAAAATTTATGCAACCGAATAATCCAAACCAATTTACAGAAAAAGCCTGGGAAGCCCTCGCGCGCACCCCTGAAGTTGTCAAAGCAGCTCAGCAGCAGCAGCTAGAAAGCGAACATTTGATGAAAGCTGTGCTGGAACAAGAATCGGGACTTGCTAGCAGCTTATTTAACAAAGCGGGAGTTTCTGTAGCAAAATTGCGCGATCGCACTGATGAGTTTATCAGTCGTCAGCCGAAAATTACTGGAAGCGGCGGCAACGTTTATCTAGGTCGTTCTCTCGACACTTTGCTCGATCGCGCCGAAACTTATCGCAAAGAGTACGGCGATGAATTTATTTCGATCGAGCATTTGATACTAGGTTACGTTAAGGACGATCGCTTTGGCAAAAACCTACTACAAGAATTTAAACTAGATGAAGCCAAGCTCAAAGATATCATTGCCCAAGTCCGGGGGAACAACAAAGTGACAGATCAAAATCCAGAAGGCAAATACGAAGCGCTGGAAAAATACGGCCGAGATTTGACAGAAGCCGCGCGTCAAGGCAAACTCGATCCAGTAATCGGACGGGATGACGAAATCCGCCGCACGATTCAAATTTTGAGCCGTCGCACCAAGAATAACCCGGTATTGATTGGGGAACCGGGAGTAGGTAAAACAGCGATCGCCGAAGGACTCGCCCAGCGAATTATCACCGGAGATGTGCCGCAATCTCTCAAAGACCGACAATTAATTAGCTTAGATATGGGCGCATTAATTGCCGGGGCAAAATTCCGGGGAGAATTTGAAGAACGCTTGAAAGCGGTGCTCAAAGAAGTGATGGATAGTAACGGCAAAGTCATCTTATTTATCGATGAAATTCATACCGTTGTCGGTGCCGGTGCAACTCAAGGATCGATGGATGCCGGCAACTTACTTAAACCCATGTTAGCGAGGGGAGAATTGCGCTGTATCGGTGCGACAACTCTCGACGAATACCGCAAGTACCTGGAAAAAGATGCGGCATTAGAACGGCGCTTCCAGCAAGTTTATGTTGACCAACCGACAGTTGAAGATACTGTCTCGATTTTGCGGGGTTTGAAAGAACGGTACGAAGTTCACCACGGGGTAAAAATTTCTGACAGCGCCTTAGTGGCGGCGGCTACTTTGTCTACTCGATATATTAGTGATCGCTTCCTTCCAGACAAAGCCATTGACTTAGTGGACGAAGCAGCCGCTAAACTTAAAATGGAGATTACCTCCAAGCCGGAAGAACTAGACGAAATCGACCGCAGGATTTTGCAGCTAGAAATGGAAAGACTGTCGCTGCAAAAAGAAAGCAATGCTGCTTCGATCGAACGCTTGGAAAGACTGGAAAAAGACTTAGCCAACCTCAAGGAACAACAAAACGGTTTGAATGCCCAGTGGCAGTCGGAAAAAGGTGTCATCGGCAGCATTCAAAAGATTAAAGAACAGATTGACAAGGTTAATATTGAAATTCAGCAAGCTGAATTAAAATATGACCTGAACCGCGCTGCTGAGTTGAAATATAGCAAGTTAACGGAATTGCAAAAACAATTGCAAGAAGCAGAAGCTCAACTTTCAGCCACTCAAACTACAGGTAAAAGTTTGCTGCGGGAAGAAGTCACTGAAGCTGACATTGCGGAGATTATTTCCAAGTGGACGGGAATTCCGATCAGCAAGTTGGTTGAATCGGAAATGCAGAAACTTCTGCAGTTGGAAGATGAACTGCACAAGCGGGTAATTGGACAGGATGAAGCGGTGACGGCGGTTGCAGATGCAATTCAGCGATCGCGCGCAGGTTTAGCCGATCCCAATCGTCCGGTTGCGAGTTTTATCTTCCTCGGCCCCACGGGTGTTGGCAAAACCGAATTAGCCAAAGCATTAGCGTCTTATCTGTTCGACACCGAAGAAGCGATCGTCCGAATTGATATGTCGGAATACATGGAGAAACACGCGGTTTCGCGGTTAATTGGTGCGCCTCCGGGATACGTCGGCTACGATGAAGGTGGACAATTAACTGAGGCTGTGCGCCGCCGTCCTTACTCCGTGATTCTATTCGATGAAATCGAGAAAGCGCACCCGGATGTATTCAACATCATGCTGCAAATTCTGGATGACGGCCGCGTTACCGATGCTCAAGGTCACACAGTAGACTTTAAGAATTCTGTGATTATTATGACATCGAATGTGGGCTCTCAATACATCTTAGATGTGGCGGGAGATAACGAACAAATGCGGAGTCGGGTGATGGAAGCGATGCGGGGAACTTTCCGCCCAGAATTCTTGAACCGGATTGATGAGATGATTATCTTCCACGGTTTGAGCAAGCGCGAATTGCGGCAGATTGTGCTGTTGCAAGTTAAGCGCTTGGAAAAACGGTTAGCCGATCGCAAAATGTCTCTAAAATTGTCGGAATCTGCGATCGATTTCTTAGCAGAAATTGGTTACGATCCGGTTTACGGTGCGCGCCCTCTCAAGCGAGGAATTCAACGCGAGTTGGAAACGCAAATGGCGAAGGGTATTTTACGGGGAGATTTTGCTGACGGCGATACCATTTTTGTGGATATCGAGAATGAAAGGTTGGCGTTTAAGCGGCTGCCGGCACAGTTGGTGACTGCGAAATAATTTGAGTAGGGTGGGCTGCGGCCCACCTTATTTTTTTGAGGCGATGGTTCTTTTTTTGACCGCAGATGTAGGCGGATGGACGCGGAGGGGATTGCGGGCGATCGTTCTTAAGGGCGATCGCTTTCTGATTTATCTTTTTTCTGTTCTTGGTGTTCTCGAACAGATTTCGTCAGCAGGTACGTTGCCAAACTGCTGACGGATCTGCTTTCTTCTTCTGCCCATTCTTCCAGAGCTTTTTGAATTTCCTCTGGTAGGTATGCGGTAACTCTTCCCCGTGAAGCCATTCGTTGTACTGCAAAACATTTCAACACAGTCCATCTTACGATGTTTTGAGTTAAGACCGATAAAAATATTTCATTTTAAGTTATTTTGTATTAATGTACGTCACAATGTGTTATAATGTTACCTGTAAACAGTCAGAAGCCAGCCCCTCACTGTCCAAGGTTACGGGCTGGCTCTGGCTCCAACATTCACTGGAGACGAATTCTATTATGACGTACAAAGAACGCTTGTGCTGTTGGGCGATCGCCCGTCTGTTACCCACTAAGCAATGGATGATTGTGGCCCGGTTCCGCAGTCGTTCAGATGCAGACGGGCATTTTCAGTTTCTGCGTCAAACTATACCCCACGTTAAGTTTGAGGTTGTGTTCGATCGCAGTGGGGACAGTCACCGTTTATCCGCGTTGGGCAGCCCTTCCAATCCCGTCACCAGCGCGTTATAAATGGTAATTTTCGTGGCGATTTCAGTTAACTAAACATTGGCGATCGCACTTTTTTTGATAAGTGCGATCGTCCTTCCTTTGTTGAGTCCCCCTCTGCGGGGACGAGAGTTTCTGTAGAAGCGATTTCAATCGCCGAGTTATCTGTTAGGCTGTCTCTACTAACTTACTTCCGCACCATCACAGAGCGAATTACAGCATTCGGCTGATACTTATTAGTCTCATGAACACTGCCTTGACTAGCCCCGTAAACCCCCGCATATTGCCTCCCTTCAGCCTTGGGAGCAAAGCGAATTTTTTTATTAGGTTGGTTGGCAAAGACAAGTACTTCGACCGATTCATAGCCCGTGTTATAACCTAAAGTAGCCTTGCCATAAATTGCCTCTGCTTGTTTTAATGTCATTCCCGGCCCGACACCCTCAACTGTTTTATAAATGGGATTGGCAGTCATCAAATCTTCAATGACATCCGCATCTTTCAGCTTTGTACGAAAAGGATAAATAATCCAATATTGCACTTGTCCCGACTGGCTGACAGCCACAGCCTCAAAGCCTTCTCCTGGTTTAAAAGGAGATTCCTTAAACTGCGCCGTGGAACCCAAAGCTTTTTTCAATTCTCCGAAAGTCATCCCCAGCTTCGCCGATCCAATTCCGCGCTCGGAAATTGTTAAACTTGCAGCAGGTGTTTTTTGAGCAACCTTTGCCACTTCTGGCAGCGCCTTTGTACCCACATGCGCCACAGCGGCATCGGGCCTCGATATTGCTCCCAGATAAGAGCAGATCGCCAGCAAAACAGCTATCATTGATCCAGACAAAACTTTAACATTCAACATGGCTAATTCTCCTAGATTTCAAATGCGACTATCTACCCGTATCTTTTTCGTTTACGTTAAGAAACCGGGGTTTGTGCGTCCAGGACTACTAACTTACTTCCGCACCATCACAGAGCGAATTACAGCATTCGGCTGATACTTATTAGTCTGATAAAATCCCCCTTGGCCAGCGCCATAAACTCCCGCAAATTGTTTCCCTTTAGCCTGGGGAACAAACATAATGTTTCTCGTGGGTTGCTTGGCAAATACAACCCCTTCTCTCATTTCATTATCTACGTTATAAGATAAAGTAGCCTTACCGTAAATTGCCTCGGCTTGTTTCAGATTCATTCCCGGTCCGACACCCTGAACTGTTTTATAACTAGAATTTTCAGTCATCAAAAGTTCAATGACATCGGTATCTTTTAGTTTTGTACCCGCAGCGTAGATAATCCGATATTGCACTTTTTGCGACAGGCTGACAGCCACAGCATCAAAGTCTACCATAAAAGGAGACTCTACCTTAAACCGTGCCGTGGAACCCAGAGCCTTTTTCAATTGTCCGAAAGTCATCCCGACCTTCGCCGCTCCAATTGTGCGATCGGAAATTGTTAAACTTGCAGAAGGTGTTTTTTGAGCAGCATTTGCCGCTTCTCCCAGCACATTTGTAGCCCCAGGCGCAATAGCGGAACCGGGAGTCGAAATTAAGGTGAGGTAACTGCCGATCGCCAGCAAAGCAGCTATCATTGATCCAGACAAAACTTTAACATTCAACATGACTAATTCTCCTAGATTTCAAATGCGACTATCTACCCGCATCTTTTGGGCTATCCTGGGCCTCACCCTCCTAGTTTGGATTCTCAGAGGTGTTGGCCTCTTGACATTCATTCCCGGTGGTGTCATTTGGATACTGATTTTGCTTTCTTTTGTGGCGGGCATCCTCAGCACTTTACTCCGTAGGTAAGCCAGCATCCGGCAAATAACAAATAACAAATAAAAATTAACCAATTATTTTAATTGTGATTGTTTCATTGCCTTGCCCACCGTCACATTTAACTGAGCGCCCATCAGCATCACCAAAGCAGAAAGATTGAGCCACAGCAGCAACACAATAAAAGTTCCAATCGTCCCGTAAGTCCAAGTGTAATTGCTTAAATGCAAAACATAAAACCGAAATAAAGCTGAAAATAGCGCCCACAAAATAGCAGCAAAAACAGCTCCCGAAAAAATAGGAATATCTGGTTGACGGCGACTAGGCCCGTAGCGGTAAACAAAGGCAAAAGCCAGTGATACAATTCCCAAAGAAATCGGCCACCGCCACAGACGCCAAACAGCTAACAGTTGCGACTCCAAAGGGCAATTGCCGGCGAGTAGCAAGCAATTTTGGACATCTTTTAAATCGCAATTGGCGACGGACTCCAGCAGGCAACTCTGGCGGGCAATCGCTTGTACAATTAAGTCGCTGACAAATACTACTCCCGATGCCAGAATCAATAGTATAATTGTGCCGATACTCAGCGCCAGAGAAATAAGTTTGGCTTTCCAAAATGGTCGAGTTCGATCGCTCGGGATTTCATGGATGCGATCGAGTGCAGCCATCGCCGCGCTCATTACTCCAGAAAATGCCCAAATCGCCACAAGAAAGCTCACGGAAAACAGCCCTTTATTGCGAGTTAACAGAATTTCTTTGATTAAGCCGCGAATCAAATTCCGAACGTTATCGGGTATTACCTCCCCCAAAAGGCCGGCGAGTTGATAAAGTGTTGACTGCAAAGGTTCAAAGAGAGCGATCGCAGATAAGATAGCCAACAACCCCGGAAACAGCGCCAGCATAGAATTGTAGGCCATTTGCGCCGACAGCCCCGGCAAGCGCTGCTCTCCCGCCTTAGCGCCGACTTCCTTGATCGTGCCCCAAGTCAAACACCGACAAAACAGCCAAAAAGCACCAAATTTCCTTTTGAGAGTTCGAAGCAGCCTTAAAAGCGCCTTAAACAAAGCTAAAATCAGGTAGCGCAACCAGTAAAAAATGTTCATAGCGCACAGGAAACGGGGCGAAAGATGAGGTAAAACAAGTCGTTAATTAATTAAGCCATTATCAACTCGCAATTGCCAATTCCCAATTGCCAATTCCCAATTCCCCAATCTAAAATCTAAAATCTAAAATCTAAAATCAATATTATGGCTCAGGATGTCAGACAGTGGTTAGATGAAATTAAGCGGCTGCAACAGCAGTTAACAGAAGTTTCGCGCGATCGCGATGAGGCCGGTGAAAGTGCTGCTCAGTGGCGGCAACTCTACAATACCGAAGCCGAACAGCGGCGGAATGATGCCAAATTAACTCAGCAAAGCATCGCTTCTCTGGAAGCACAAATAGAGCAATTACAAAGTTTCTCCCCCATTGTCTCCGAAGGCGAGGATGCTGGAGTTGCTCGACAGCAGGAAGTCGCACAACTGCAAACAGTAGGCGAGCTTAAAGCTAAGTTAGCAGAAGTTCTCCAAGAGCGCGATCGGGCGATCGAACAAGTTAAACAACTCACTCAAGCCCTCAAACAAGAAGAAGCCCGTCACGCCGAAACTAGCAAAAATTTAACTAGCGCCCTCGGAGATGCCGTTGACTTGCTCACGAAATCACAAAATCCTGCCCCTGCAAAAACCGAGACAGCATACTCTTTAGAGATAGTACCTGTTACCACCCAAAATCCGGGAGAAACTGCGATCGAAATCCGCCACAATCCCGCTCAACTTCCGCCTTCTAAAAACCAGTTACTTCAGCTACCACCTTTTAATCAGTAGTCAGTAGCCAGTAGTTATTAATCATACCAAATCCGCTTTTATCATCCGTCTTTTCTTCAGTCGGCGGAGGCGGACTTCATTTTGCAGGGAGCGATTTCAATCGTCTATCAACAAAACTGACCAACCCGGACTTAATATGACGCCTAATTTTCAAGCAAAAACAACAGTCCGATTGCCATAAACTAAAACACGATTTTGTAAATGATATCGCACCGCCCTTGCTAACACAACTCTTTCTAAATCTTTACCTTTGCGAACCAAATCCGACACTTCATCGCGGTGACTCACGCGCACAACATCTTGTTCGATAATCGGACCCGCATCTAAATCGGGTGTAACATAGTGGGCTGTTGCACCGATAATTTTTACCCCTCTTTCATAAGCCCTTTCGTAGGGATTTGCACCCACAAACGCGGGTAAAAATGAATGGTGAATATTAATCACATGGGGAAATTTTCTGATAAAGTCTTGACTCAAAATTTGCATATATTTAGCCAAAACTACTAAGTCAATCTTATATTTATTAATTATTTCTAACTGTCGTGTTTCTTGAATAGCTTTATTGTCTTTAGTAATGGGAATATACTCAAAGTCGATACCGTATTGTGCGGCAAGAGGCTTTAAATTTTGATGGTTGCTGATTATCAGCGGAATTTCACCTCTGATTTCTTGAGATTGTTGTCGCCAAATCAAGTCTAATAAACAATGATCTTGACGGCTGACCCAGATCGCAATCCGTCGAATTTTTTGGGAGAAATGCAATTGCCAATTTGCTTGTAAGTCCTTGGCAATTTCACTAAAAGCAGGTGTTATCTGTTCGGTGGTTAAATCAAAATCATCTAATTGCCATTCTAGCCGACTCAGAAATAATCCAGCGGTAAAATCGGTATGGTGATCCGCGTGAATGATATTGCCATTATGGGAGGCGATAAAATTGGCAAGTAAGGCGACAAGCCCCTTGCGATCGGGACAGGCAATTAACAGGGTTGCAGTAGGCTTGGTCATAATATAATGATGACAAAATTGTCTGGCTGAGTCGCTCGAGAAAAAAGCGATCTCACAGGGGTTTATTGATACGCTTAAGGGCGGGCTCTTCGGCCCACCCCACAAGGAATTTTAACTGAGAGTGTAACAGGCTAGAAAGCCTGTTTCTATGGGCTTAGGGGCGGGCTTTTCGGCCCACCCCACAAAAGATTTTAACTAAGAGTGGAACAGGCCAGAAAGCCTGTTTCGATCTTCCTTCTTCGTTCTTCCCTGTTCCCTCTTCCTTCTTCTAAAATCCCATCGCCCCAGCTACTGCATCCAAAGTCGGAGCAATGCCACTTTTAAACAGATTGTTGCTGTGATTAATGGCGGTATCCGGGTCTTTTAAACCGTTACCAGTCAGCACGCAAACCACCGTCGCCCCAGTCGGAACTTGGTCTTTCACCTTCAGCAAGCCGGCCACAGAAGCTGCACTCGCCGGTTCGCAGAAAATTCCTTCCTGCGATGCTAACAAACGGTAAGCATCCAGAATTTCGGCGTCGGTGACTGCCGCAAAACCGCCGCGGCTGGCTTCGGAAGCTGCGATCGCCTGTTTCCAGCTAGCAGGGTTGCCGATCCGAATCGCCGTCGCCAGGGTGTCTGGGTTCGCCACTGGTTGGCCCGTTACTAAAGGTGCAGCCCCGGCGGCTTGAAATCCCATCATCTGCGGCAAGCGCGAACATTTTTTTGCTTGGTGGTATTGACAAAAACCCATCCAGTATGCTGTGATGTTTCCCGCATTTCCCACGGGAATGCACAGCCAGTCGGGGGCGTCGCCCAAGGCGTCAACGACTTCAAAAGCACCGGTTTTTTGACCTTCCAAGCGGTAAGGATTCACCGAATTTACCAAAGTGACGGGGTAGTTAACAGCCATTTCGCGGACAATTTCTAAGGCGCGATCGAAATTTCCGCCAATCGAAATGACTTCCGCACCGTAAAGCAAAGCTTGCGCCAACTTGCCCAAAGCCACGTAACCCTCGGGAATCAACACGAAAGCTCGCATTCCCCCGCGTCTGGCGTAGGCGGCGGCGGCGGCCGAAGTATTGCCGGTACTGGCGCAAATTACTGCCTCGGCACCAGCTTCCTTCGCCTTGGAAATCGCCATTGTCATCCCCCGGTCTTTGAAACTACCAGTGGGGTTGAGGCCGTCGTATTTGACCAAGACGCGCACGTCTCGACCGATGAGAGAGGCGATCGCAGGTGCTGGAATCAGGGGAGTATTGCCTTCTTGGAGCGTCACTACCGGCGTGGTTTCCGTCACCGGCAGGTAGGGGCGATAAGCTTCGATCAAGCCGGGCCAGCCGTAGCGCTTGGGGGAGGCGGCGCGGGCAGCAGAGTTAGTAGCAGAGTCAGTAGCAGGTAGAATCAGGGTCACGGTGTCAATGGTTTTAGGCAAGGGCTAAGGAATTTACACTAATTTTAGCTCGATCGGTTAATTTGATGTTTAATACGATCGGTTCAGGTTAAAGTAACTTAATGGTGTGAATGTGTAGATATGTCTACTCAATTACTAATGTCAAATAATTCATCCACTCTTTCCCGGCCTCAAGTCACCGCGAGCAATCCCGAAATGGCTAGTTCTTCTACCCTATCGACCACTTTTGCCCGCAAACTAGATTTGGTGAAGTGCCCCTACCAAGCCGATCAGCAAGTTAAGTTCCTGCACTTACAAGCAGAAATCGAATCCTTGCTGCTGGAAGTGCAAAGCCTCAAACAGCAACGCTCGCTCGCTGGCTTGTCGGCTCTCGACCCGATTTCTGGTAGCAACAGCAATTAGCAGACCACAGTCGCTAATGCTAATTGTGCTGCCCCTGTGTTATAAAAACTAAGGTTTTGCTACCCGCAGAATTTTTGCCAAAAGTGCTAGAAATTCCTAACTGCGGATAGCGATCGCTAGCATTTGCTAAAACGCGCTTGCCTACTGCTCAACTCGTCTGCCACAAGCTGGCAACGAGCTGACATTTTACTGCGCTTTTTTATTGCGCTAATTTGTTAAGCCATGCTCATGGCATACGGAGAATCGAAATCAGTTTATGACAGCATCGATCGAAAAACCACTAAATTTGACATCCGCAAGTGACACCTCCAACTTGCGCCTCAAAGATATTCTCAAAACCCTGCCGCGGGAAGTATTCGTCAAAAACCCCCGCAAAGCTTGGACAAAAGTCATCGTCAACGTTTTGCTAGTTGCTGTCGGTTACTGGGGCATAGCAGTATCGCCTTGGTTTCTACTACCCCTGATGTGGATTTTCACAGGTACCGGATTAACCGGTTTTTTTGTGATCGGGCACGACTGCGGCCACCGATCATTTGCTAACCGCCGCTGGGTAAACGATTTAGTCGGACATATTGCATTTCTGCCGTTAATTTTCCCGTTTCACGCATGGCGGCACGGCCACAATTACCACCACAAACACACCAACAAAATTGGCGAGGATAATGCTTGGCAGCCGATGACAGCACCAGACTACGCTGGCGCGTCCAAGCCTTTACAAATAGCTTATAGTTTAATATTCGGTCGGATGTGGTGGATCGGCTCGATCGCCCACTGGGGAAAAGTGCACTTTATGTGGTGGCGCTTCAAAGGCCAACAAAAACAAGAACAAGTCCGGTTTTCGGTTTTTGTAGTTTTAATCGGTGCTGCGATCGGATTCCCGATTTTAATTGCCACAACAGGCATTTGGGGATTTGTCAAGTTTTGGTTGATGCCCTGGCTGGTTTACCATTTCTGGATGAGCACTTTTACGATCGTCCACCACACAGCACCAGACATTTCATTTCAAGAACCCGAAGAATGGAACGAAGCCCAAGCGCAACTATCGGGAACAGTTCACTGCGATTATCCCCGCTGGGTAGAGTTTCTGTGCCACGACATTAACGTCCACGTTCCCCACCACCTTTCAACTGCTATTCCCTGGTACAACTTGCGCCTAGCCCACAGCAGCTTAAAGGAAAATTGGCAAGATCATCTCTACGAAACAGAATTTTCTTGGTCTTTAATGAAGCGGATTGCCGACAACTGTCATTTGTACGATCCCGCGGGTGGCTATCTGACATTTGAGGAATTTAACGCTCAAACAAAGTAGTTTTGAAGCGCGATCGCTCCCATAAAAACCCGGTTTGTCAAACACAACCGGGTTTTTCGATATTACAATCCGTAGCCTTTGTAAGCTGCGGAAGGCGCGCCCTACTGTCAACATCAAAATCCGTACCATTATTAAATCAGTCATTTTCAATTTAAAATCTAAAATCTAAAATCTAAAATCGAATGACTTTCAATCCCAATAACTGTCGCAACGAAAGCGAAGTAGAAAGCAAACTCATTGTCAGCTATCTGCTACCAAAACTAGGCTATACCCCGGACACTTGGCACCAAGAAATCGAATTTGGGAATATTCGTCTAGACTTTCTCTCATTTGCCACCCAAGTTATCCCCATAGTCGTCGAGACAGACTCACCGATGAGTGTAGTCATGGAGGCTAAACATCCCAAGGAAAATTTAGACCGCCACCTGCGAAAACTCAATCGCTATTTAACAAGTTTGAGCATCCGCTACGGACTCATAACTAACGGTAAAGAAATTAGAATTTACGAAAGAGCCGTCGATCATATTGAGCTAGTCTTTAAGTGTGCTGGACAAGACATTGAAAATAGAATTGATGAAATTAGCGCTTTAATTGGCAGAGATCGTTTAAGATTTATAAAAAATCCCGATAATCTCGAACTGGAAGATAGTAAAATTAATTTGGTTAGTCCTGAGTTAGTTAGCGAAGTCCCAGTACAGCCTAACAATCCCGCCCCCGCAGAACCTGAGCCAAGTCAAATCTCAGAACCGGAACCAATACCTGAAAATAATCCAGTTAACCCTCAAGTTAAATCCGATGTAACCGTTCCCCAAAAAACTCAAAATACGATGAAAATCATTGCAGTTTACCACAATAAAGGCGGCGTTGGCAAAACTACAACAGTAGTCAATTTAGCCGCAGCCCTCAGCAAGCAAGGTAAAAGAGTCTTGGTAATAGACATGGACAGTCAAGCCAATACAACATTTGCCACAGGATTAGTCAAATTTGAGGATGAAGAACAAGACGATTTGAAAAACAACAATATTCTTCACGTTTTGCAGTCAGCAGATTTCTACTCTATCACAGATGTCGCGAGAAAGTCTAATTTTTGCACTCCAGCCATAGATGTGATTCCTTCTCATATTGATTTAATGCAATATGAAAATGAACTAAACTCACTGGATTACAGTAAAATAATTCTGATTCAAAAACTAGCAGAAGTACAAGAAAAGTACGATATTGTACTGATTGATACGCCGCCATCTTTGAATTTATATGCTAGAGTTGCTTTGATTGCTGCTGATTATTTAATTATTCCTTCTGACTTAAAGCCTTTTGCCAATCAAGGACTAATTCATGTCAAAGATTTTATCGGAAAAATCAATGGATTCAAGAAACTAATTGGCAGAAATCCTCTAGAAATTTTAGGCGTACTTCCTTGTAAAATATCAACTAACACTAAATTTATACAGTACAGTTTGCCCAAACGGAGGGCGGCAATTCCCAAACGCTACGGCCTGGAAATTATGGAAAGCGCCATTTACGAAAGAGATGATTTGGCTAAGTGTGCAGAACAAACTCAGATGGTGGGAGATATGGAAATTGCCGATCCGGTTTCGGTGCTAGACTTTAATCCAGATTCTACCGCATCTCAAGAATTTGAAGTATTAGCAATGGAAGTCTTGGAAAAGATAGGTGATAAATAATGAAAAAATTATTGGTGTCGTTGGTTCTAGTTAAAAAGATTACATCCACAGTTCCCCGTTCCAATTTTGCCGATCGCGATTTGGAGAAACTGGCGCAACTGATTTTAGAATTAGGAGGATTGATCAACCCCATAATTCTCCGCCGCAACGGTATGGATTCCTACGAGATAGTAGACGGAGACTTTGAATACTACGCTGCGGCGAAAGCCAGGGAAATTAACCCTATGAAAGGCGAGACAATCGGAGCATTTATTCTTGAACCAGAAAATGAAGGACTGCTTTTAGAGCAAGTTCAAGCGCTGAGGAAATCAGCCAAAACTGAAAATTTAGTTGATCTCCCAGAAACCGGGTTTTTGTACGAAAATACTTCGTCGCCGCCCGCAGATTCAATAACAAACGCGGTTTCTTTGGTCGAAGTCCCTAATTTAGGTGAAAATGAAACTCCCGAAGAGTCATCTAGTTTAGAACAGCGACTAACAAATATTGAAGCCCAGTTTGCCAGTCAAATTAATGAATTAAAATCCGAGTACGCCCGCGAACAAAAAGTTTTAGCCCAGAGTATACAAGAACTTGAAAACCGAATCTTACAACAAGTACCTCTGTTAGTTGAAGCTGGGTTAGCAAACAGAATTAATGAGTTGAAATTAGAGTCGCCACCCGAAAAACAACTGGTGGTAGAGAGGATACCAGAAGTTGAAAACGTAGCTTCCCAATCAATGTCGGCGTTGGAAGCACTCAATACTTTAGAAAAAAATCAACTGTCGGCTAATTTGAAAGATGCTGGCTTGAAGCTTCCAATAATCCAAATAATACTCAAAGAGCGAGATGTGCGGCCGTTTGTCTCCTTTGCAAATGTGGTAGAACGTGTTAAAGGGTTAGCCGACAAAACAATGATTAAAATAATTGATAAGTGGCACAAATATTCATAACTCGCAATTCCTGTCGCCACTAGCAACTTTGGTCTAGTGAGTCTCTACGCCAAAAAAAGTAAAGATGAGTAAAGCAGTGTATCCTTGGTGTCCCCCAGCCAGTTAAACTCATCACAGCCGCTTTTTTTAGGAATTGCAGTAACTTTTGCCGTAGCTTGCGGGGCGGGACGCCATCGCTCGGGCTGTCACCGCACAGCCAGCCGCCCAGGTACAGCAGCAACGCCATATCTCCCCCTGATCACCGAGTTCGATAGATCACCGAGTTCGATCGCAGTTGGGGTAAAGTGCTTGTGGCCCACCCGACAATTAGAGTTCTTGGGTTAGTCCTGCATCACTTAAAACTGAGGCTGTAAAGTGCAAATATACACAAATATCTACACAACAGATTTTAATGACAAAAGGGGACTTGTAACAAGATGGATCGATCGTCCGATCAAAACCGAATAGTTGAATATTTGCGGATTAAGCCCATTAGTCACACTCAGATTTACACTTCCCAAATTGCAATACCCGAGTCTCATCGGGGCGAAATTCCTCGCGAACGCCGCGAAGCTCTTAGGAGAAGTCTGATCGAGCAAGGCAGCAACTTGATTCCTTTAATTGTACGCCCCACTGAAGCTTACAGCAACGAAGAAGAATATGAAGTAGTCTGCGGCTCGGATTGGTGTATTGTTGCTAAAGAACTCGGCATCGAGCAAATGTGGGCGTGGGTATTTGAAATGACCGACGAGGAGGTAGCTGTTGCTCAAGCAGAAATGGAACATTTAGCTCCGCAATCGACTCACAAAAATGCACAAATTGAGACTTTACTGCAACAATTTGAGCTATCATTTCAAAAAAAGGTAGACAGTCTAACAAAACAAATAGAACAATCTGTTAAAAAAAATGAAGACCTGCTAAAAAAGCACGTAAAATCTCTAACTGATCAGAACTTTGAGCGTAACCAAATAGAACAGATTAAGCATTTGCTCGAACAAGTGGAAAAAGCATTTCATGAAAAGGTAGATAAAATGGCTAAAAAAATTGAACAATCGAGCAGCAACCATCCGCCAACATCGGCTGTTATTTCTGAGGTAAATCTTGAAGGTGCTTTGAGACAGTTGGATGAACTGGAAAAACTGCTGTCAACAAAATTAGAACGCACAGTCCAAACCATTAATCAGTTTGTCTCCGACGCCATTGAAGACGTAGAAAATGACCTGAAAAATCAAATCGAAACGCTCCGCCGCCAACTGGGCGCCGCGGCGACGCACTCAGAAATACAGCCAGAGGCACCGCCAAAGAAGCAGTCAAAAACGCAGCCGAAGAAGCAGTCGAAAGCACAGCAGAAACCTCAGTTACCGCAGTTGCAGTTGGAGTTGCCGTTTCCGTCCCAGTCCCCAGAGGAAGACTACGAAAGTCTTTCGCTGAGACGGTTGAAGGCGATCGGCAAAGACCGGAAAGTGCGGGGCTACGCGCGCATGAAACGACCGGAAATTCTGGCGGCTCTCAGACAAACTGACGGTCAATAAAACGCTAATTGCTAATAGTTAAAGACTAATTATGCGGTGTTCGATCGCGTGTTTGGGCAAAAAGCGCGATCGGGCTTTCAGAATAGTCCTCGGCCGAGATATGAAAAGCTTGCTAAAATAGACACACAACCTCTTACTCCTCACCCAGCAGCCATGTCCGCAACCGCAGAATTAGCTACTACCCAAGAAATACTAGAAGAAGAGATACCGGAAAACTTTATCTTTCCTCCCGGCGATTTATACAGTGATGAACATTCCGTAGAAACAGAACTGCACCTGCGACAAATAATCCTACTCCTCCAATCCCTAGAATGGCTGTGGCGAGATAGAAACAATTTCTATGCTGCTGGAAATCTCACCATTTATTACTGTTCCAATCAACTTAAATCGAAAGACTTCCGAGGATCAGACTTTTTTGTGGTACTCGGAACTGAACGCAAAACTCGGAAAAGCTGGGTAGTTTGGGATGAAGAGGGAAAGTACCCCAATATTATCATTGAAATCCTGTCTCCCAAAACAGCGGATATAGATAAAAACTTTAAAAAACAACTGTATCAAGATACTTTTCGCACTCACGACTACTTTTGGTTTGACCCAGAAACTTTAGAATTAGCTGGATTTCATTTAGTTGACGGGGAATATGAAGCAATCGCACCGAACGAATTCGGGCATCTGCGGAGTCAGCAGCTCGATTTGAGTCTCGGAATTTGTGGCGGAAAACTGCGTTTCTTTACAGCAGAAGGAGAGCTTGTCTCTACTCCTGAAGAGGTTGCAGAAAGGGAGGCTCAACGAGCCGATCGCCTGGCCGCGAAACTGCGAGAATTAAACATTGATCCCGATACAATTTAGTGCACCCCCTACTCACAAAAACACGGTTTACTGCCGCGTGTATCGGTGCTTCACCCCAATCGGAAAATACTCCGCATCGCCCGTCGCAGTTAATGTCACCACAGGTAACTGATATTCTGGCGGCACATAATTAGCAAATTCGCTGTTTAGCCGCCGCAATTGCGTGAGAATTGAAGATGCGATCGCCTGTTTCATCTCCTCGTCGCCCTCCACCCCCGCTGCTAATTCCACAACCACCGATAAAAACCGATTTTGATCCGCATCTTCCTTGACTTGCAGTACAAATTTTCCCGTCACCCATTCCCGAATCGTGGGAAATTCTAAACCTACGGTGACATTTTCCGGGTAAATGTTAGCACCGAAGTAGGAAACGGTAAAGTGCGATCGCCCAAATACATAGACAAATGGCAAGCAACGAATTCCTCTGGGGAAATCAGAAACTTTCATACCTGCTGCTTGCTGCAAACGTGCCACAGGGTTAAATCCCCATTCAGCCAAAAAATTGAGCATTGCTTCGTAACAAATTAAACCGCCGTTATCGGAGATGTGATAGCGTATTAGCGGGATGCCGTTGTCGCCAGAAAATAACAGCGTGCCGTCATTATTCACTTCAAAAAAGCGGCTTTTCGGATCGTACTGCATCAGCGTTGGCAACCGCGATTCCCCGAATAAATTGCGTGCTGCTTCCGGATTGTTTGCTAAAAAGCGGCGGATGCAAATACTCAGCGGTGTCTCGTTGCCCAAAACGCCCGCATCGGCTGTACCGTAAAGGCTCGCAGAGTTGTAATATAGATTGTCAGAATTAGTGCGATCGCTCACCAAACTCCGCCATTCTTCGCTAAACACTTCTCCCGCAAACACCATCTTAATTCGGTATTTTTGCCACTCCACACCCCCAGCAATTCCGCTATCAATCACATCCTTGATAAACGGCGGATATCCCAACAAAACTACTTGCTCGAAATGCTCCCCAAGTTCCTGCACAACTCGGAATATTTCAGTCTTATTATTCCCCGGCGTCACAACTGTAACTGGATAGCCCTTACTCGCTAGATAGCGGCAGCAATTTGCCGTGTACATTCCGCCTACCCAAGTTCCCAACGCAAAGCAAATGACAGCTAAAGTTGAGCGCTTGTCGGCGTAAAAACTGTCGTGAAATATTTGTTCAAAACGAGCAGCTATTTGCAACTCATCGCTGATAAAACGCGGCCAAAATGTGGGGTTTCCTGTCGAACCAGATGAAACAGCAATGAAATCGCAAGTTTCTAATTTGCCCTGGTAACACAACTGAGGTAGCGGGTGACAGCGTAAATAATTCTCTTTAGTAATTAGCGGCAATTTTTGGAAGTCTTCAAAGGTTTGAATTGAGGCGGGATTGATGTTACGTGCAGCTAGGAAAGTCTGGTAAGCTGGTACTGTGGCCGCGACTTTTTGAAAAAGCGCGATCGCCCTGGATTCGGCAACTCGATTCTGCTGGTGTTGCAATCGTTCCTCAAGCGGCGCCCTCAAAAACTCTTCAAACGCCCCACTTGCTCGCTGACGCTGTTCTGGCTGCATGATTTGCTCCTTAAAATGGGTATTTGGAACCTCGATGCTCAAGATTCAATTAGTAGCGCTAACGACCCGATCGCACATTGGGCTGGACACTAAAAATTTGAACACATTTTGAGGTCGATCGAAAATATGGCGCAGTAGATAAACTTCCATAGCACGAAACCGCTGTTTTCACAATAACCACAGGGGATAGCCAAGGTGCCGATCGACAAATAAACACTGACACACTATGTCAAGATTAATTCAGCGATCGCCCAAAACTCCCAGTCTCAGTCAAGCGTGAAAATCCGACGCAGCAAGTTCCAATGAACAATCCCATCTACCCCGGCATAACTCTCAACAACCACTACCGCATCGTCCGCGAATTGGGACACGGAGGCTTCGGGCGCACCTACCTCGCTGAAGATGCCCACCGATTTAACGAACCCTGCGTTTTAAAAGAATTTGCGCCCCAAGTACATGGAAGTTACGCTTTACAAAAATCCGAGGAACTGTTCGAGCGGGAAGCGGGAGTGCTCTACAAGCTGCAACACAATCAAATCCCGCGCTTCCGCGAACTCTTCCGCGTCAGTATCAGCGATCGAGGCTACCTATTTCTCGTCCAAGACTACGTGCCAGGCCAAACTTACCGCTTTTTGCTAGACGCCCGCAAGCGTCAGGGTTTGCGGTTCATAGAGGCAGAAATCAATCAACTGCTCATCCAGATTTTGCCCGTGCTCGAATACATTCACTCTTTGGGAGTGATTCACCGCGACATCTCCCCGGACAACCTGATTCTGCGGAGTTCTGACGGGATGCCAGTGCTAATCGACTTTGGGGGAGTAAAACAAGTCGCCGCCACCGTAGAGTCTCTTTTCGCTGAGGCTAACGGCACTCCCGCCCCCGCGACTCGCATCGGCAAGCTCGGCTATGCTCCCGTCGAACAGATGCAGATGGGCATCGTCTCTCCCCACAGCGATTTGTACGCTCTGGCGGCCACGGTTTTGGTGTTGCTGACGGGGAAGGAACCGCATCAATTGCTCGACAGCCATACCCTGAATTGGAAGTGGCGGGCGGAATGTTCTCTGTCTCCGAATTTGTCCCTGGTGCTGGATAAAATGCTTGCTCAACAGCCGAGCCAGCGTTACTCCTCGGCTCGCGAGGTAATGCTCGCTCTCTCCGGCAATCCGCCTTTACAGCCACCTTTGCCACCAGCCCCGGATTTTGGGATCACGCAGCCACCGCCGGATTTCTCGCCTATACCCGTGCCCGCTCCCACGCCAAAACTGCCGGGAACTCCGGTGCGAATTGCTGCTATTGGCAATCAGCAAAAAATGCCTGCTTGGAAAATGGTTTTGTTTGTGGTGGCGGTGCTATCAACTATGGGTGGAGTTGGCTGGTTTGCGGGCAATTCTTTGTTAAATCTGCAATCAAAAGTGCAGAAAGTTCCCCAGCCTTCAAACCCGAAGCAGCAACAAGAAGATGCTTTGCAAGATCGCTTTGTCAAGCTCAAAATTGACGATCGATTCTATAGCGGTTATGTCAACCTTGTGGACGAGACTTTCTATGCCAAATACCCGGAATTGGGCGGACGGCTGTTAAAAGAAGGCGATGACGATCGCCAATGGCGCGAAAGGTGGCAGAAAATCGGTGACGAGTTGCTCGATAAGCTGGAAAACCTCAGCAGCGACGCTAGAGCGCGGTTGGGTACTTACGACACCACTGATCTCGATCGCTGGAAAACAGAGGTTAACAAGCTGAATTTGAGCAGTCGGGCTTTGTACGATTTGGCTGATGCTAAGTTCTTTTATTGGTTTCCAGAACAGCCGCGCGATCGCAATATCATTGGTTTGCCGATCGGACAAATTTGGCAAGCAATTACCGCCGACGCACTCGAAGCCTTACAAGCTGGAGCAACTGTCGAAAGCGTTGAATTTGACCGCCGATCGAACAGCAAAAGCCTCACAGGGAATCTCAAACCCGGGGAAGGGAAAGCTTACATTGCCAGGTTCGCTCAAAATCAAACTTTGCGCGTGAATTTACAAGCACCGCGCAAATCTACTCTACTGTCAATTTATACTCCGGGGCGGACAAAGGGCGCGCGACCTTTGCTGGAAGATGCAGAGGGGCTTAGTTGGTCGGGATTGCTGGATGATGCTGGTTTTTATGAATTTGTGGTAGTTTCTCAAGCATCTGAGCCGATCGCTTACGAGTTGAACCTGACGGCGGAATAACTGCTATTGACGCTCTCGATCCACCCAGGCAATAATAAGGTAATACCAATCAGATAAGTTGTCGGGTTCAAACAAAGAATATGCTGAGATTCGCGATCGTAGCTTTAGTGACTTTTGGATTAGTATTAGTGACTGCACTAGGTTTACATCCGGCCAATGCGACAGTCAGCACTCCCGAATTTTATGCTTGGAACTTTGCCTCTGTAGGCAGTAGCGAGCTGGTTTGTAAAAAGACCCTAGTAGTTCCGCAAGACCTGATAATTCCGTCATCATCCATGCAGGCTGTCAGTATCAATTCTGCAATTGTAGATGAAAAGTTTTGCGTGAATTCCCCTAAGCCTGTGAATTAAGGCCGTGCATAATATGATTTCCGGTTAGAGAACCATACTTAAGTTCTCCGTTAGTCGATTTGAGATTTGAGATTTACTTCACAGATGAATCTGGCAGCTTCAACCTTAATCTAAAATTTTTATCTCTCCACGACTGTTGTCTGAAAGCAAGTATCCTTTTTTGGATGAATCAGGACACTGCGTCCTGATTCATTCATTGATAAAAAACTCTAGTTGTCAGTACAAATACGGACTTATTATGAACAATTAACCGGACCTCATATAAGTGATAGCCTGAGTAATTTCCGCCATCGGCGCTGTGAAAGTGTGGGCGGCAATTTTTTTAATGAGAAATATCGGCTATTTTGTAATGAAAATTCATCAAACAAGTCGGGCGCCGAAGTTTTATGCTCTTGAAAGAGATCAAACTCTTCCTTATTTTCCCAGTGCTTTTATGGTGACTTAAGAACCGAGGGAAAATATTCAGCCATTTGGCTAATCGTTTATTGGCTAATTGGCCGACTCAGTAATTCGTTAGTTTGAGTATGCTAGAGTTAGTCAGGTTCAGATATATAGTGCCATCTGTTATCTAAGTATCATGCTCAAAATTTTGGTGATTGAAGACGACGAATTAATCCGGGAAACTCTTCTGCAACTCCTGGAATCTCACAGCTACCGGGTCATTGCGGCTGAAAACGGTCGAGCTGGGGTGCAGATGGCACTTTCGGAGATACCTGATTTAATTTTGTGCGATGTGCAGATGCCGGAACTCGACGGTTATGACGTGTTGCGGACTCTGCGGCAAAACTCTCTAGCTGCAACAATTCCATTTATTTTCCTCACGGCTCAAAGTGACAAAACCGATTTTCGTCGGGGGATGGAATTGGGGGCAGACGATTACTTGACAAAGCCGTTTACCAAAGCTGAATTGCTGGGAGCCATTGCTTCTCGCGTCTTGAAACGGCAAACTATTACTCAACCGCTGACAGTCGCGCTTCACCAAGCAGAAGCCAGACTCAAAGATTTAGTTAATGACTCGACCAAGGTTACGACCGTCTCTCCTGAAAAGTTTGCTCTCGAAGCTTTGCTGCGCCACGCTTTGGCACAAGGTGAGTTTCAGGTATATTATCAGCCACAAGTGAATATTGCGACCGGCCAAGTTATCGGCGCCGAAGCTTTAGTTCGCTGGCAAAATCCCGATCGAGGTATAATTTCTCCCGTCGAATTTATTCCCTTAGCAGAAGAAACAGGTTTAATTATTCAGATTGGGGAGTGGGTACTGCTTTCAGCTTGCGCTCAAGCCGCTAGTTGGCTGGCTGCAGGGTTTTCGCCCTTTACAATATCAGTAAATTTGTCTGCGCGACAGTTGTCAGACCCGGAACTCAAGGCGCGAATCGTGCAAATATTGGAAACTACAGGTTTAGATCCTGCTAATTTAGAATTAGAAATGACCGAAAGCGCTTTGGTGGAAAATGCGACAGTAGCAGGCGCTACTTTAAACCAACTAAAAGCTTTAGGAATTCGGATTGCTATTGACGACTTCGGCACCGGTTACGCTACTTTAGGATATCTTAAGCAATTTGCTTTTGACAGTTTAAAGATTGATCGAATTTTCGTCCGTAATGCCAACGAAGATACTCAAAATGCTGCTATTACTACAGCAGTAATTTTACTGGGTCACAGTTTGAATATGACCGTAATTGCTGAGGGAGTGGAAACACAAGCAGAACTAGATTTTTTGAAACAACATCAGTGCGATATCATGCAGGGGTATCTGTTCAGCCGCCCCGAACCAGCAGCGATAATTGAAAGTATGTTGGTTGCCGACCCTGGTTTGTGCGCGCAGCCGCCAGTAGTAGGACCTGCTCGCGTTGTCCCTTTTGTACCTGTTTCCGAACCCGAAAAATCTAAAAACCTTTCAATGTCGGGTCTAGGAATAGTGTAAGTGTCATCCAGCTTTCTGTTTTATAGGATTAAATTCTTTCTTTTACCTTCTATGGTCTGCATAAAAGTTGACGCTTCCTCATAAAAAGTTGTAGCTTTTGATGATATGCGAATCAAAGAAGGATATTGTTCCCCATATTGCTCTACTGCTTCCCCTTTTATGCGCTAGGCGCCCCTAATTGGACTATTTGAGAAAGTGTAGCGTCTTCAAATTGCGAGCCTTTATCAAGTTGCAGGAGGTAAACTCATTTAAGTTCCTACTTTGGAACTGGCAGTTTCAAGAACTGTCCAACTCGAATTGGTGCAAGCCTGTCATGGAAAGAATATTAGTAGTTGACGACGAAGCAGACTGTCAAACAGTCTTAGCAATGTACTTGGAAAGTCAAGGATATCGGGTTGAATGCGCTAATTCAGGGGTTGAGGCGCTCTCGATTTTTGAAAAGGCCCCCCCAGATTTGGTAATTTCAGATGTCATGATGCCGGAAATGGACGGGTTTGAGTTTTGTCGCCGTTTGCGAACTACCCGTTTGGGACAGTTAGTCCCTTTTATATTTTTGTCGGGTCAAGGGGAGATTGAGTCAAAAGTTGAAGGTCATTCGATCGGCGCTGACGATTATCTGGTAAAACCTTTTCAATCGGAAGAAATCTTAGCTAAGGTAAAGGGGCAGTTAGAGCGCTCTCACCGCATTCACGCCGAGATTGTCCGACTGCTGCAAACTGCTAGCGGTAGGGCGGTGGAACCAACATTTGTGGCAGTATTGCCCGCACCTGCACCTTTGCCTTTAACTCCAGCCGAGGAAAGAGTTTTTTGGGAGGTTATCCAGGGTTATACTAACAAACAAATTAGCGATCGGCTGTTTATTAGCCCCCGGACTGTGCAAGCTCATTTAGGCAGCATTTTCAGCAAACTACAGTTAGAAAATCGTGCCCAGCTTGTGAGATTTGCCCTAGAAAGAGGATACAAACCACCTCAAACTTAGCTCGGATCTCAACTTAGGGTGCGCCAGCCAGTGGATTTTAGATTTTAGATTTTAGATTTTAGATTTTAGATTTATTCCACAGATTCATCTGGGAGCTGGAACTTTACTCTAAAATTTTGATCTTTCCACGACTTAAGTGGGGAACTTGTATCCGTTTTTGGGCGGGAGCAAAAACTCCCGTAGCTGCCAAGAAAATGGAGGCTGACGCACTCAGCCAGCAGATTATTCCACATTCAAAACACAATAAGGATAATTAGTTATCACACAAACCCCTGGCCCCAAATTCGTACCCCGGAAGTTGGCACGTTCCAAATCACCCTGCCGCACGTTATTCGCCGCATCGATATTTGTCCCGGTCAATTGAGCTCTAGGAAGCCTAGTATTTGACAAAATAGCATTCTGCAAATTACTATCGCGCACATCCGCGAAAGACATATCCGCTCCGCTTAAATTCGCACGATTCAAATTAACTCTAAACAACAGCGAACGCCTCAAATCGGCATTCGACAAGTTAGCTTGCAGCAGATAAGCTTCGCCCAGATTCGCATTAAAAAGTTTAGCACCGCGCAAATCCGCACTCGTCAGATTGGCTCGCCCCAAAAAAGCATTAGACAAATCCGCATTTCGCAGATTAGCACCATTCAATTCAGCACCGTACATCTCGGCATTAACTAAGTTAGCATTGGTCAAATTAGCATCACTTAAATCCGCTTCTAGCAAATTAGCTTCATAGAGATTTGCTCCGCTTAAATCCGCTCCTCTTAAATTAGCTCTGTACAAGCTAGCCTTGAACAAATCAGCATTTCTCAAGTCACAGCCCTCGCACTCCTTAGTTTCCAGCAATTGTCTAACCTGATCTGGATTTTGAGCTTTAACGGGAGCTGCCAGCCCAAACAAAGCTAAACAAGCCGTTACAGTTGCCAAGAGTTTAAGTTTCACAAACAAACCTCACTGCTACTTCAAACAAATTATACTAGGAAACTGTAGACTTTAAACCGATATCCTTCTCTCTTTTATCTTGCTCTGCGTTCTCGGCGCCCTCTGCGGTAAATCAAAAAAAAATGATTCGCAGCCAAGGATTTAGACCAGCTTCCAGCAAGGCGGGTCAAGCCCGCCCTACTTAACTTAATTAAGCTTCATCTAAAGCAGCAACACCAGGCAATTCCTTACCTTCTAGCAGCTCCAAACTAGCACCGCCACCAGTGGAAATGTGGCTCATTTGTTCGCCTAAATTCAACTGTTCCACAGCCGCCACCGAGTCACCACCACCGATAATTGTGGTAGTACCGGTTTTAGTAATCCCCGCCAAAGAATGGGCAATTCCTTCAGTTCCTACAGCAAACTTCTCCATCTCAAACACGCCCATAGGCCCGTTCCAGATTACAGTTTTGCAATCGGCCAAAGCATCTTGGAAAGTTTTCACTGAATCTGGGCCGATATCCAAACCCATCCAACCGTCGGGGATGCTTTCAACAGAGACTGTTTGAGTATTAGCATCAGCAGCAAACTTGTCAGCAACTACCACATCAGTAGGTAACAGAAAAGTAACTCCCCGTTCCTTCGCCTTAGCTTCCAAAGACTTCGCCAATTCCAGCTTGTCATCTTCCACCAAAGACTTGCCCACGTTCAAGCCGCGAGCTTTGTAGAACGTGAAAACCATGCCACCGCCCAACAGCAGTTTGTCGCACTTTTCGAGCAGTTTTTCAATGACTCCAATCTTGCTGGAAACCTTAGAACCGCCGATAATAGCAGCTAAAGGACGCTGAGGATTGTCGATCGCACTGCCGAGATATTGCAGTTCCTTCTCCATCAAAAACCCAGCCACAGAAGGACTCAGATACTTAGTAACGCCCTCAGTAGAAGCGTGAGCCCGGTGAGCAGTACCAAAAGCATCATTGACATACAAATCGGCCACAGAAGCTAACTTCTTAGCAAATTCTGGATCGTTTGCCTCCTCCTCTGGGTAGAAGCGGACATTTTCCAGCAACAGCACATCGCCATCTTGCATCGCCGCGACTGTAGCAGCGACTTCATCACCGATGCAGTCGTCAGTCTTTTTGACCTCTTTGCCCAACAATTCCGACAGCCGTGTAGCAACCGGTGTCAAGCGCAACTTCTCCGTCACACCCTTGGGACGGCCGAAGTGGCTGCACAAAATCACCTTAGCGCCCTTGGACGCTAAATCTTGAATTGTCGGCAGAGCCGCGCGGATGCGAGTATCATCGGTGATATTGCCGTTGTCGAGCGGCACGTTAAAGTCCGCCCGCACCAATACCCGTTTGCCCGATAAGTCCGATGCCGATAAATTTGCTACAGTTTTTTTTGTCACAGGATTAACCTCCTAATATGTGTGTTTTTGTCGAATTCCGTTGAAATGGCGGCACTGGTCACTTGCACTTGGGCCTCGGACGCATTCAACCGCGTCCGTACAAAAAACGGAAGATGAAACAAACGGCACTGATTGGCTCAACGTAAACATTTTATCGGAGTCCGCGTCCCGGAGATGTGCAGTATGTTCAAGACTGTCTTATTTCCTGTAGATCAAAGCCGAGAAGCCCGCGAAGCTGCCGAAAAGGTGGTCAATATCGTGAAAACCTACGCTTCTCGCTTAGTTATTCTCTCGGTAGTCGAGCCCCCAGCCGAGGAGGCCGACGCCCCGGCCCGAGAGGTGATGACTTCCCCCGAAGCAGTCGCCAAACTTCTGTCGGAGGCCCAATCGATGTTTTCCCAGCAGGGAATTGAAGCTGAAATCATCGAACGGGAAGGCAAACCTGCTTTCACGATTTGCGATGTGGCTGACGAAATTGGGGCCGATTTGATTGTGATGGGCTGTCGGGGGATGGGTTTAACCGATGATGGGGCGTCTGACAGCGTTACCAATCGGGTGATCAATCTGTCTCCTTGTGCAGTTTTGATTGTGCCTTAAGGAAGGAAGAAGGAAGAAGGAAGAAGGAAGAATGAAGAGGGAAGAGAGAATAAGGAAGAAGCAAGAAGGAGGAAGACGGAAGAGGGAATAAGGAAGAAGCAATAAAGAAAACTCTTTCTTTTTACTTAATCTCAGCAGTGTAAGTTAGATACCTAACAGCTTACTTTTTCATTTTCCCTTTTTCATTTTCCCTTTTCCCTCTTCCCTTTTCCCTCTTCCCTCTTCCCTCTTCCCTCCTTACTTCTTGATTCCTTACTTCCTGATTGCTTCCCTAGTTCCTTCCTTTGTGATTCTCTCTTTCCTTACACTCATCCTTCTTCCTTCTTCCTTCTTCCTTCTTCCTTCTTCCTTCATATTATGAAAATTCACTGGTATCCCGGTCACATTGCCAAAGCGGAACGGGCATTAAAAGAACAGCTAAAGCGAGTAGATGTGATACTCGAAGTCCGAGATGCCCGCATTCCATTGGCTACTTATCACCCCCAAATGCCGAGCTGGGTGGGCGGCAAGCCGCGAGTCTTGGTCATTAACCGCATGGATATGATTACGCCTCGATCGCGCGAGGCGTGGGAAACATGGCTGGAGGCGCAGGGGGAAACGGCGTATTTTACCAATGCCGAGCACGGTCACGGAGTAGACGCTGTGGCGGATGCAGTGCAGAATGCTGGGGTGCAGCTAAATAAAAGAAGGTTCGATCGAGGTATGCTGCCCCGTCCAGTCCGCGCAGTGGTAATGGGATTTCCCAATGTGGGAAAATCTGCTTTAATTAATCGGCTGTTAGGGCGGAGAGTGGTAGATAGTGCTCGCAGAGCTGGAGTAACTAAATCGCTCCGATGGATTCGCATTTCTGACGAAATTGAATTATTAGACGCGCCCGGAGTGATCCCAACCCGAATTAACAATCAAGAAAATGCCATAAAATTAGCTATTTGCGAAGATATTGGCGAAGCAGCTTATGACAATCAGGTAGTAGCTGCAGCTATGGTAGATTTGCTCCTAGGGCTGGAGGCGGCTGATGAGACTTTGATATCACTATCTGGTTTCAAATCCAGGTATAAATTAGATGCAGCCTCTAGTAATGGTGAAGATTATTTGCACGAGGTCGCAAAAGACAAGTATAAAGGAGATGTCGAACGAACGGCGCGGCAGATGTTAAACGATTTTAGAACTGGTGTGTTGGGTCAGCTTTCTTTGGAGTTGCCGCCGGCTTGATAAGACTCGTGCCATAGAACTAATCAGGAAGGGTATTAAATAGGGATTTGCTGACGGTGAGAATTTGAACTTCGTCTCCTATGTGTACTATTTTTTCGGCTGATTGAGGTGGCACTCTGGTGTTAACTATCAGCCGACTAAAGTAATTTAAATGCCTTTTTTTTACCAAGTTAGGCATGATTTCGTTATGCTTGGCTGCTAGTATCTTTTTAAAATTTGGATAAGCTTCTATCAGTGCATAATTTGGTGTAGATAGGAGACAGGCATGACCCGGATTAATACCTTCAAATATTACAGTCCCTATTTTAAACCTCACAACTTCATCAGCTTGGGGAAAAAGTTCATCTTCCCAAAAAGCCGGGACATCTCCTATTTCAATATTAGCTCGCAAGTGATGGCGCATCTCGCTAACGCAAACTCTGGGAAACCAAGATGCAACTTCGGCAATTGTTGCGGTACTGATAATGCTTGGCCCTGGTGCAGTGGTATCCTCGGGAAAACCAGTCAGCAAGTTTTCAATTAACTTGACGGGGAAACCGAAGTAGTTGCTCAACCAACATTCTACTCCTGGGCGTTCTCTATCTACATGAAAAAAAAATTCTTGTTCGGTGTCTTGAATTTTCAGACCGGCAATTCTCTTTTTGATGTCAAAGGATAAGCGTAGAAAACGGACTCCGCTGTTGTGCTTAGTGTTAACCAATTCTCCTGCTGCATCGCAAATTGCAAAAGAGCGATCGCCTTCTAGAGCTCCGCTGGCTAGAATAGTTGCTTGACTGACAGCTATGCCGTCAAGGGACTTGAGCGGATAGATATGAATGCTGGCGACGTAAGACATTTCGAGCCATTGATAAATAATTGTCGTTTTAGATACATTGTAGCATCCCCTGCGGGTAGAAGGATGACTGCTGTTGACTTTACGAAATAAAATATGAATGAAATAAAAAGAGGCAACTTTTTTGAAGTTTACATTTGACCAGAGTATCTTGTAAGTAAAAATCAAAGAAGTCTGACTGAGCTTGTGGTAGATATTATGCTATAAAATAGAACAAATTGAACCGAGTTATAAGCAATGACTGAAAGCGGAAAAAAAGGCATGATTTCGCGACGCAATTTAATGTTGAGGGCTGGTGCAGGGATGCTGGCGGCAAGCTTTGCACCTGCGCTTTTACAAGCCCAAGCCGCAAATGCACAGGAAATCTCTGACATTACTCCCGACGGTGCTCTTCAGAAATTGATGGAGGGAAATCAACGATACATTCAGCAAAAGCGGACATTTCCCGACCAAGCCCGATCGCGAATTGTAGAGGTAGCACAGGGTCAACATCCGTTTGCAACCATCCTGGCTTGTTCTGATTCGCGGGTTGCTCCAGAAATTATTTTCGACCAAGGATTAGGGAATTTATTTGATATCCGAGTAGCTGGAAATTTTCTCGACGATGTGGTTCTCGGGAATATAGAATATGCCGCCTTAGAATTAGGCGTGCCGCTATTAGTAATTCTGGGTCACGAACGCTGCGGTGCTGTTAAAGCAGCTTTAGATGCCAAAGCTGTGCCGGGTCACATTAGCACTTTGGTGGCGGCGATTCAACCCGCAGTTGATTCGACCAAAGGTCAAACAGGCAATGCGTGGGATAACGCAGTCAGAGCTAATGTGAAAATGAATGTAAATAAGTTACAATCCTCGTCGCCTATTTTAGCTGAAGCAGTCACAGCGGGCAAACTTAAAGTTGTTGGCGGTCGCTACGATTTGGATAGTGGCAAAGTAGAGATAATTGCTTGATTTTGCTGGTTGCATCTCATATCTTGGAATATTTTTAATGAACAGGCTTTCCGGCCTGTTCCACAATCCGAGAGTTGGATTGTGGGGTGGGCATCCTGCCCGCCCATAAAAGCCATAATCTCAGTTACATCAAACCCATTTCTTGCAGTCCCCGGCGCAGGCGTTCTGCCTCAAATGGGCGGCGCTGTTCGTGAAGGGCGATCGCTCTTTTAAATTCTGCTAAACTTTCTGGCATTTTGCCAATTTTGAGCAAGGCTACTGCCAAGTTTTGATGAGCTTCGGCGTGTTCGGGATCGATTTTTATCGCTTGTCGGTAATAGGCGATCGCATCTGCTAAATTTCCGGCGGCCTTCAGCGTCAGCCCTAAATTGTAGTGACCTGCTGCAAAATAGGGGTCAATTTTTAAAGCTGCTTTGTAAGCTTTTTCAGCAGATTTCAAATCTCCTTCATCTTTAAGCAAATTGCCCAAATTATTGTAAGCACCCAACTTGAGGGGCGGGAACACATTTGTATTAATTGCAGCTTGATAGTGTTCTTTTGCTTTGGCAAACTGCTGCTGCTGGCGATAAGCAATTCCCAAATGATAGTTTAATTCGTAAAGAATAGAATCATCAATTGCAGCAGCAGTCAAGCCTTTGGTTAATAAATTAATTCCCCGCGCCAGTTGCCCGGTTTCTACATACAAAGCGCCTAATTTGCTACAAGCATAAGCATCGTCTGGATAATAAGCGATATAGCGTTCCATCGCAGCTTGAGCTTTTTGGAATTTACCTTTTGCTGCGATCGCATCTTTTTGATAACCAGAGTGCAAAATCCCTACATCGGGGAGAGAAGCTATTTTCCATTTTGGTTCCCTGTGCAAAATCTCAGCCACGCTGTCGTCTACCATGGCGTGGTAAGGGCGGGAAAAGCGGATATCGAGGCGATTGCGAAACAAGCGCGACACTAGGGAATAGGGAGATTGAGAGGCACCGATTTCTTGGCGGATGAGATTGATTAGCAGCAGCCGATCGCTCCCAATTGCCTGCTTAATTTGAGGTACAATCTCCGGTACCAAAACCTCATCGGCATCCAAGACCAAAATCCAGTCGCCCTGGGCGTGCTTCAGACACTCATTGCGCGCCGCTGCGAAGTCGTCGCACCATTCAAAGTCATAAACCCTCGCCCCGGATTCTCGGGCAATTTCACGGGTGCGATCGCCCGATCCCGTATCCACCACGACTATTTCGTCAACAACACCCTTAACGCTGTCCAAAGTCCGCGACAGTGTTGCCTCTTCATTCTTCACAATCATGCACAGAGTCAGATCCATCGGGCGCAAACTTTCCTCATTTCACAGAAATATTGTAATTTTTTTAGCCACCCAAACACAAAAAGTCCCAGAAAAGATTTTCCTATTTCCCTTTTGCTTTGAGCATAAGTACCTTTCTTCGCTCGAAAAAGTGGGTTAACTCTTTTGAGATATTAAAAAGCCTCAAACTGGGACGATTGATGAGAAATCCTACCACTTTCGGTTCCTCCCTACGGTAGAGGTAAAGGCTCGATAGCACTTGTTATTCTAAAAACATAAGACAAGGGACGAGAAAAGTTTAAGTATTCAGGAGAAAGAGAAATGGGAATTATTGCTTGGATCGTTTTAGGACTGATTGCCGGTGCGATCGCCAAAGCCATTTATCCGGGAAGTCAAGGTGGCGGTTTTCTGGCCACAACAGGCTTAGGAATTTTGGGCGCGTTAGTGGGAGGTTATCTAGGTCAAGTCTTACTGGGGACGAGCGGGGGAGCATCCTTCGGAGCATTAACTCTACCCAGCATAGCTTTTGCCGTTATAGGTGCGATCGTTCTACTTTTCATCTGGGGATTGTTAACTCAGCGTGCTGCATAACAAATCTTGCCAATTCCCAGTCGATAGACTTTTAGGGTATTCATAAACCCGGTTTCTTTAAGAAACCGGGTTTTTCAGTTGTTTGTAGGTGCGTCAGCCTACTTTTACCAAATCCGGGTTAAAAACCCCTATCAGACTCGGCGGTTGAAACCGCTCAATAGTAAAACTTTCGTCTGAACAGAGGGGACTGAAGAATAAAGGGGTAAAAATCCCGGATTGGGTATCACTTAATTAATCAATCCGCAAATTGAAAGGCAAGCGAACATAAATCCCCTGGGGGTCGTTCATCGACTTGATTACAGCCAATTCATCTTGCATTTTCTTAAATTCGGCCGTTAGCGGGTCGAGTTTGGTGGCTGGTTTCAAAACGTGAACGCCTGAAATTTTTTCCAAAATTCGCTCCTCCAAACTGCGGCGTTTGGGATATTCTTCCAACTTCCAATCGTCGCCGAGTTTAGCTTGCTTCGCCGCCTCTCTCACAGCATCTTCAAGCCCGCCAATTTCATCGACTAAACCCAACTGTTTCGCAGCCGTACCAGACCAAACCCTGCCTTGAGCAATTTCTTGTACCTTGTTTTTCGACAGTTTGCGGGAGTCGGCGACTTTAGTAATAAATCGATCGTAAATGTGATCGACTACCCTCTGAATATTCGCCAATTCTTGAGGATTTTTCGGACGGGAAACCGTGTTAGTATCCGCAAAGCGGGCGGTTTTCACAACGTCCCAAGTCAGGCCGTTGTTAGCAGCCAACTTTTCGCCGTTGAACAGCATTCCAAAAACGCCGATAGAACCGGTAATCGTATTGGGTTCGGCAAAAATGCGGCTGGAACCCATCGAAATCCAATAGCCGCCGGAAGCTGCTAAATTGCCCATCGAAACGATAACTGGTTTCTTTTTTCCCGTCAGCATAACTTCGCGTCCAATGACTTCGGCCGCCGTCGCGCTGCCTCCGGGACTGTTGACGCGCAAAACCACTGCTTTTACGTCGTCATCTTCTCTAATTTTCCGCATTTCTTTAGCAATGCGATCGCCTCCTACTTGAGTCGGGCCGCCTTCGCCGTCTACAATCTCTCCTTCAGCGTAAAGTATAGCAACTTGGTTTTTCTTGTTAGCGCGAGTTGAGCTTTTATTCTCAGCAATTTTTGCGTAGTTTTTCAAACTAATTTGCTTGAAAGATTTGTTTTCGCCATCGATTCCTGTGAGTTTTTTAAGTTCGGTCGATATTTCGTCAAAGTATACAACTTTATCAACTAACTTGCTTTTGAGAGCTTCGTCAGCCATCAAATTTCCGCCATTATCTGCAAGCGCTTGCAGTTGCGGAACAGTCACTTTGCGACTCGGGGCGACAGTTTTCAGGTATTCTCCCCACATATCTCCGAGCAACTTTTGAGTTTGCTGGCGATTTTCGGGACTCATTTTTTTGAGCAAAAACGGCTCAACGGCTGACTTGTATTTGCCAACGCGAGTCACTTGCACTCCCACGCCGTATTTTTCCAAAGCACCAGTGAAAAACATTGCCTGACTGCTAAAACCGTTGATTTCCAAAGCGCCGTAAGGATTGACTGCAATTGTATTAGCAACGGAACCGAGGTAATAATCTCGCTCATTCCAGTCCATCTGGTAAGCAAAAATGGGTTTTTTGGCATCTCGGAAACGCTGCAAGGCCGATCGAACTTCTTTGAGATTGGCAAACCCGCTGCTGCTCGAATCCGAGCTGCCTTCGAGATAAATGCCAACAATTTTCGGGTCTTTTTTAGCATATTCGATCGTGTCTAAAACAGTCCGCAGCGTCACAGCATCGCCGGAATCTTCCGAAAGCACTTCTTCAATCGCCGCGCTAGTGCTACGGATCGGTTTGCTGTCAGTGATATTTAAAGAAAGGTCTAATACCAATACAGACTTATCTTTAACTTGCGGACCTGAATCTTTAGACGACGATGCCGCCAGAGAAATTAGAAGTACCAGTCCCCCCAATCCGATGCTGCCCAGCAGCAGCAGTCCGAGGAAGGTTCCCAGTAAACTTGCACAGGTATATTTTAGGAAATCTTTCATTAGATAATTGGTAATTAGTTATTAGTCAATAGTCAATAGTCATTAGTCATTAGTTAGAACACATCTGGTGAGAGTGGAATGATACCCAGGTGAGCGTCCCGCTGGCATTGCACTCGGAAAAATATTATTCCGATGCCAGCGGAAACGATATTATTGGTCATTCCAGCAAGTAGGATCTAGCAATTACCCGCTGTCGTTAGTTATTAGCTAATGACTAATGACTGTTGACTAATGACTTTTGACTGCTGACTCACTTTTATCTTAACCTTTCCAAAACCCCAGAATGTTTTAGCTCCTCCAAGTTACCGCAGCCCGTACAGAACATCACGGTGGCGATTTCTGCAATTAAAGCCTCAGCTAGGAGGGCTGCGGCTGATTCCGATTCCGCTGCAGCTTGCAGAAACGGCCGCGCCAGTCCCGCAATATCCGCGCCAAGGGCGATCGCCTTCGCTGCATCCAATCCATTCTGCAAGCCTCCCGAGGCAATCAGGGGAAGATCCGGGGCTGCGGCGCGGGTGCTGACAATGCACTCGGCTGTTGGTATTCCCCAGTCGGCAAAGGTTGCGCCCAACCTGCGCTGCTTGCCATCTTTAGCTCGCTCTCCTTCTATTTTCGCCCAAGAAGTGCCTCCTGCTCCGGCAATGTCGATCGCACCTACCCCGGCGGCGAGCAATTTCTTTGCCATCTTTCCTGAAATACCGTTGCCGACTTCTTTAGCAATAACTGGTACTGGTAATTTGTCGCACAATTTGGCAATTTTATCTAGCAGTCCTTTAAAGTTAGTATCGCCTTCGGTTTGAACGCACTCTTGCAGCGGATTGAGATGCAAAATTAGTGCGTCTGCTTCTAAAATATCAACAATTTTTTGACACTCTTCCAAACCGTAATTGTAGTTTAATTGAACTGCTCCGATATTGGCAAACAGTAGAATATCGGGAGCGCGACGACGGACGGCAAATGTAGGAGCTAGTTGAGGATTTTCTACGACGATTCGTTGGGAACCGACTCCCATTGCTAGTTTGTATTCTTGAGCGACATCGGCGAGGCGATAATTGATTGTCTGGGCTAATTGTGTGCCGCCGGTCATCGAGGAAATTAGCAGGGGAACGGCTAGTTTTTTGCCGAGAAATGTGGAGGTTAAATCGATTTCGGTGCGATCGAGTTCTGGCAAACAGCAGTGTTCAAAACGGTAGCGTTCGAGGCCGCTGGTAGTTTCGCGAAATTGTACGTCTTCTTCGAGGCAAATCCGCAGGTGGTCTGCTTTGCGAGTTTCGGTTTGCGAGGGGGAGGTTAGCGGCAAGTTCACAGTTGCTATTGGGGGAAAGAGTTTTGATTTGGGAATATAGAAATTTTATTTCATTTTTGAGATTTTTTTTAATTAACCGTAGAGAGCGCAGAGGGCGCAGAGAAGAGAGATGTTTGCCAATCTTCTTGCAAGGGTTGCTATATTATCCAGGAACACTCACCGGCATTCCGTTATCTGAAGGTTTCAAGTTCAGTAAAAAAGGAGCTGCTTTTTGCACCCATGCTTTGGCAGACGAGTAATTGACCGCATCTTCGCCGAAACAAATGTCCAGCATATCTGTGTGAATTATCCCCGGATTTAAAGGAACTGCTGCCATACCTGCGGGCAATTCTTGAGCGAGCGATCGCGTAAGTCCTTCTATTGCCCACTTAGAAGCGCAATAGGGCGCGACTTCCGGGGAAGTTGACCTTCCCCAAAGAGAACTAAAGTTGACAATTATGCCCCTTTTTCGAGCAATCATTGCCGGGACAAAGTGGCGAATTACATTAGCTGTACCTTTAATATTAACATCAATTAGCTGGGAAAATTCTTCGTTACTAACCTTCCACAGAGGCGCGAGATTGTTGGCTAAAGCTGCGTTATTAATCAGCAAATTTGGCGGCGAGTAATTTGCCAGCATTTCTGTTGCCCAAGCTTTTACTTGCTCGTCGTTGGCGACATCCAAACAAGTAAAATGGTGGGGCGCACTATATTTTTGGTTGAGTTTTTCCACCGCTTCGGAAGAACGGGCGCATCCCACAACTGTATGTCCCAACTCAATAAACTTTTCGGTCATGGCCAGACCAAGACCGCGACTAACTCCAGTAATTACAATTAATTTGGTCATAGATTTGCTTAATTTAGACATTAAGTAATACAATACATCTTGACGGGTCAATTGACAAATCGATCGCAGGGAGAAAGCATGAAAGTAAAAGCAGCAGTTGCTCGCAGTGCCGGCCAACCTTTGAGCATTGAAACGGTTGATCTAGATGGGCCGAGGGCTGGAGAGGTGTTGGTGGAAATTAAAGCCACGGGTGTTTGTCACACTGACGCTTACACTCTTTCGGGCGCCGATCCTGAAGGTTTATTTCCTGCTATCTTAGGCCACGAGGGAGCCGGGATTGTCGCAGAAGTTGGGCCGGGAGTAACAAGTGTCAAAGTGGGCGATCGGGTAATTCCTCTCTACACTCCCGAATGTCGCAATTGCGAATATTGTTTGAGTGGCAAAACGAATCTCTGTCAAGCAATTCGCATCACTCAAGGCCAGGGAGTGATGCCTGACGGCACGAGTAGGTTTTCCCTAGACGGGCAGAAACTTTATCATTACATGGGAACTTCTACCTTCGCTAATTATACAGTATTGCCAGAAATTGCGGTAGCAAAAATTCGCGAAGATGCTCCTTTTGATAAAGTTTGTTTGATCGGTTGCGGCGTAACAACTGGCATCGGCGCTGTCATTAATACGGCGAAAGTAGAACCTGGTTCTAATGTGGTAGTTTTCGGTTTAGGCGGCGTGGGTTTGAATGTAATTCAAGCGGCTCGCCTGGTGGGAGCTAACATGATTGTCGGCGTAGACATGAATCCCGACAAGCGAGAGATGGCGGAAAAATTTGGCATGACTCACTTTGTCAATCCCCGCGAAGTGGAAGGCGATTTAGTGCCTTATTTAGTAGATTTAACCAAAGGCGGAGCTGATTACAGTTTTGAATGTATCGGCAACATTAATGTAATGCGCCAAGCTTTGGAATGCTGCCACAAAGGTTGGGGCGTGAGCGTAATTGTCGGGGTAGCGGGAGCAGGTCAAGAAATTAGCACCCGCCCGTTTCAGCTAGTAACTGGTAGGGTTTGGAAAGGGACGGCTTTTGGGGGCGCAAAAGGCAGAACAGATGTTCCTAAGATAGTTGATTGGTACATGGACGGGAAAATTGATATTGATAGTTTGGTATCTCGGGTAATGCCGATCGAGCAAATTAACGAAGCTTTTGATTTGATGCACAAAGGCAAAGTAATTCGCACAGTTTTGACATTTTGAGTTTTTGAAGGTGAAGGAAGAGGGAAGAGGGAAGAAGGAAGATAGGACTTACGGAAAAAGTGGTTTTACGCGCTACCTATAGCCGTAAGGTACACGGCTGCACCCTACATAACTTCTCTCTTCTCTCTGCCTCTGCGTCCTCTGTGCCCTCTGCGGTTAATAAAAAAATCTCATTCACAAAAGAAATAGAAGTAATATGATATCAGAATCCCTAAAACTGCAAAAAGAATATAAAAGTTTCGGTGGCAAACTCGGCTTTTATAGCCATCAATCGTCTGCTTGCAAGAGCGAGATGAAATTCGCTGTTTACCACCCCCCGCAAGCTTTATCTCAACCCGTACCAGTTTTATATTTTCTATCAGGTTTAACCTGCACAGAAGAGAACTTTATGGCAAAAGCGGGGGCGCAACAATTTGCGGCAAAATACGGGTTAATGCTGGTTGCGCCCGACACTAGCCCGCGCAATACTGGTATTCTTGGGGAAGATGACGATTGGGATTTAGGAAGTGGTGCGGGTTTTTATGTTGATGCCACAGCCACACCTTGGAATTCTCACTATCGAATGTACAGTTATGTGGTTGATGAATTGCCAAATTTAATCGCCGAAAATTTTCCAGCGATACCGGAAAAACAGGGAATTTTCGGTCATTCGATGGGCGGACACGGGGCTTTAATTTGCGCTTTAAAAAATGGATCTCGCTATCTTTCAGTTTCAGCTTTTGCGCCTATTTCCGCGCCAATGCGCTGCCCTTGGGGACAAAAAGCTTTTGCAAACTACCTCGGCAGCGACAAAGAGATTTGGAAGGCTTGGGATGCTAGTGAATTGGTTGTTGCAGCGCAATACAACCGTCCGATTCTGATTGACTGCGGCACTGCTGATTCGTTTCTTACTGATGGGCAGTTGTTGCCGGAAGTGTTCGCGGAGGCTTGTGCAAAAGCGGGACAGCCGCTAACTTTAAGGATGCAGGAAGGTTACGATCATAGCTATTATTTTATAGCTAGTTTTATGGAGGATCACATTCGCCATCACGCGGCTGTTTTGTGCGGCTAGTTCCTAGCAGGAAGCAGGCAAGATGCCTGTTAGGCTCTGCCTGGGAACCCATATCCAGAGGCTCTGCCTCGCATGGCTGCCATAAAATGTGGAGGCAGAGCCTGGTAACGAGTGAACTCGCTTCTACGAACACAGGTATTTTCGGTTAATTAAGATTAATCGGAAATACCCATTCTTTATAATTACTGTCGCGATTTTCGATAATCTCCGTCAGTTTGTCCAAAATCTTTTCGGTGATGGGTCGGTTTTTGGGCAAGTGATAGTTTTCTACTCGCTTAATTGGGGTAATTTTGGCGGCGGTTCCGCAGAGAAAAATCTCGTCTGCAATCAACAATTCTGATTTGTCAACTGGTCTTTCTATGACTTCTATTCCTAAGTCTCGGGCGATTGTAATTACGCTGTCTCTGGTAATTCCTTCGAGAATATCTTGCTCGAAACCAGGAGTAACTAATTTACCGTTTCTGGCGACAAATATGTTCATCCCTGAAGCTTCGCTGACTTTTCCTTGAGAATTCATCATAATTGCTTCGTCGAAGCCGGATTCTACTGCTTCTGTTTTGGCTAATGCTGAGGTGATGTAAGCACCGCTAATTTTACCTCTTAAAGGCAAGCTGCGGTCTTCTTGACGGTACCAAGAGCTAATTCTACAGTTGACTCCTTCTTTTGGCAAATAGTCTGAGAGTTCTAATCCGTAGACAAAGAAGTCTGTTTCTACGTTGTGCAGTCGGGGGGCAATTCCTAAACTGGATGTGTAGATAAAAGGGCGGATATAAAATGATTTGGTTGGTTGGTTTTTCTTGACAAAATCAATTATTATCTGTTGAATTTTGTCGGCTGGCAAATCGCAGTGGAGGAAGCTGGCACTTTGACTTAATCTTTGACAGTGGCGGTCTAATCTAAATAGCAATATTCGATCGGCATTTTGAGGGTCTGGAATTCCCCGCAACCCGCCTAAAACTCCGGTTCCGTAGTGCAGTGCGTGGGTGGCAATGGAAATTTTGGCGTCGGTAAAGGGGAGAAATTGGTTTTGAAAGTAGGCAATTGGTAGAAAACTATCCATGATTCAAGCTGGCGATGAGTTTTGCAGTCCGCGAGGAAGGCTTAATTTGGTTATATTACCATAAGTTCTACGATTTGAGATTTTAAATTTTAGATTGTAGATTGAGAATGACTGATTATCTAAGGGCTTGAAGCTTGCCTATAGTTAGATTCTTTTGGGAAATGAGTATTATTCTTTTGTTGTTATATCGATATATAAAATAATATCAATAGCGGTCTGTTTGGTTGATAATTGTTTTGGGAAAGAGTGCGATCAACTACAAACAAAAATCAACCGAGGGGCAACTATGGCACGTAAATGTTTCATCATTGAAATGGGGATGGGTATAGACCAGCACGGGCAGGAACCGACTGTAGCCTGTGCAAGGGCTGTACGCAATGCGATCGCCCACAATGCTTTGCTGGGTGTCTGGGAAGTGGCAGGTTTGAGCGACCCCAATCAGATGATTGTTGAGGTAAAGGTGGCTGTTCCTTACCCGGAACAAGTGCGCGCCGAGGAGGTGTTGGCGGTGCTCCCTTTCGGCAGCAAAACTCTGATTGTGGAGCAAGGAGGCATGATTGTGCCAGGAAGGGCGATCACCTCTCTGAATGATAAAAATGATGAAATGCTAATCGCTGTGGCGGCTGTGACTGTTTTTGTGGAAACTCAGGACTAATTAATTTTGTGTTGTTTGAATAAATCGCCCGATCGCACTTGCTTGTTTCCGCGATCGGGCGATCGAACGCTTGTCTGTTAAAAAATGATTAATTTAGGCTAAGTTGTAGGGAGTGTCAGAGACATCGCATGAAATACCGTAGAAAATCTGAGGATCTGAGGCACGCTACAATAGGTCTGTTCTACGCTAAGACTTATTTGCGCCTACCTACTTAATTTTGAACTTTTAAGTGATAATTTTTAATTTCTCAGGCGACCGGGTATGTAAGCAAGCCAACAAAACCCTACAATTAATAACAGCCACGTCGCTGTAATATTGCTGCCCAACAAGCTGCGGAGAAAATCTTCCATTGTTCTCAAAAATTATAGGGTTTAAAAGAATTTATTGCTCTTCCCTCTCGGATCAGCAAAGGTAGAGTGCGATCGGCTTTTATGCAATCGCACTCTACCTCCTCTACCTCCTATTGGGGCTTGCTGGTATCTGCCAACATTTGGTTAACCATTTGCAAGTGCGCCTGAAGGTTCGGCAAAGTCTTGGTAGCCCAAGCCTTCAACTCGGGATCTTGTCCCTGTTGAGATTGAGCCTGAAACAAAGCAATAGCCTGATTGTGGCTCTCGATCATAGCCTGCTTGTAAGCGGTGTCAAAACTTGTACCGGAGAGTCGCGAAAGTCGATCGCTCAAAGCTTTGTTCTGGCTGCTGATTTCGGCTGGCAGTTCTACCTCCTTTTGCATTGCTAACTGCATCAATTCTTGATTTGCCCGAGTGTGTTCATCAACCATTTCTTGCCCGTACTGTTTCACACCAGCACTAGAACCGCGCTGCACTGCCAATCGACCGAGCTGCACTTCCAGCATACTAAGTTGACCTGCTTGCATGACAAAGGTTCTGTCTCTGCTGCTGAGAGAATTAGGCGAAGTTTCGCCACCTGTTGGAGTGCTGGGAGAACGGCCGGGATTGTTGTTGCTGGGGGTAGTTGGAGTGTTGGGAGAACCCCCGGGATTGTCGTTGTTCTGCATATCGGTAGCAGGAGAACGAGGAGAAGTACGATCCTGGGAAGCGTTATCAGCAAGATCAAAAACCCGATCGCCCGACTGGTTTAAGCCGTGAGTCTGGCGGTTTAATTCTGCGAATCCCGGGACAGCTATCAAGGAACTAACGCCGGCAATTCCGGCAACTGTTACCAATTTTGTGAACAAATTTTTGCGATTGAATGAAGTCATGAATTTCTAAGCCTCTAAGTTTTCAAACGTCCGCGCCAGCCAAGCTATGCCGTAGGGAATAGCCCGAAACTAACGATGGGACGGTGTACCGTTTTTCCGAAACAAGTTGAGCAAACCAAAGGCGCCCAGGACACCCAGCCACCCCAAATTGTTGTGGCGATCGCGCTGAGCACTCAAAACTCCAGAATTAGTATCAGCCGAGGTCGATGTGGTACCGCTTGTACCCGTTGTACCCGTTGTACCCGTTGTATCTGTGCCACTCGTACCCGTTGTACCCGTTGTATCCGTACCGCTTGTACCGCTTGTACCGCTTGTACCAGTCGTACCGCTTGTACCGATGCCAGTCGTACCGCTGCCGCTTGTACCAGTCGTACCGCTGCCGCTTGTACCGCTTGTACCAGTCGTACCGCTGCCGCTTGTACCAGTCGTACCGCTTGTACCAGTCGTACCGCTGCCGCTTGTACCCGTACCGCTTGTACCCGTTGTACCGCTTGTACCGCTTGTACCCGTTGTGCCACTCAAACCGGTTGTACTGCTTGTACCCGTACCGCTTGTACCCGTGCCACTCGTACCGCTTGTACCGCTTGTACCCGTGTCACTCGTACCGCTTGTACCCGTACCGCTTGTACCCGTGTCACTCGTACCGCTTGTACCCGTACCAGTCGTACCGCTTGCACCGCTTGTACCCGTGCCACTCGTACCGCTTGTGCCAGTACCGCTTGTACCCGTGCCACTCGTACCGCTTGTGCCAGTACCGCTTGTACCCGTGCCACTCGTACCGCTTGTGCCACTGCCGGCGCTACTGCCAGCACCCCCACCAGCACCGCCTCCAGCACCGCCGGCTCCCGACTGGGCAGAAGCAGGCACTGCTAAGGAAACTGTTGCTAAACCTAAAGTACAAGCGCTTGCTAAAACAATTTTCAACAACTTAGAAGATTTCATGGTAATGCTTGCTTTTGCGTAGAGTCCTGCGATCGCTTGTGATGCCAAAACCGCAGGGTCAAGTTGACAGCGTAACGTACGACTTTTGTAACCTTTGCTGCAGGATAAGGATGGTAAGGGAGCAAATTTAGTCCCGTTCCCGCGATTCTTTTCCCCTGATCAATTACACCGCAGCGTTAATAGTTTATAAGCTATTACGTATCGTTCAAGTTAGCCATTCATCTTTAGGAATATTTGGGAAAACGGCGTTTTATTTCAGGTGGTGGATGATATTTGATTGGGCGGCCGACTAGCTAAATCAAAACTTGCACACGGGATAGAAACCGGGTTGAGCTGAAAAATTTTGGGTTGAGTAACGAGACATATACGAACCCCCGGGTTTCTCAGACAAGGCGCTGATCTTCCTATAAATTTTCCCCTGATGCAGGTGCTTTGAGGCAGAAATTCTTGATTTTGTCACCGTCAATTTTGGGTTAGTCCTATACCAGAGGAGTTAGTTTTAAATTTTTTTGAGCGCTATTTTTCCTTAAGTTGCTGCTGGCAATTTTGCCCCTCGTAGGATACCGATCAAACTTTCTCAGGAAACTAAATTATCTCAAAAAGCCCGATCGACCGCCGGTCGTCCCATAGGGTCTGCAATCCCGCAACAGCAAGGCTTTTGACGCTCGCTTTGACTTGCGTTAAACACGAAGGCGAACTGAGGGCTATCCGAGTCGTGCCCCCGCGACATGAAATTAACCAACGGCGGCGCAGTCGTCAGAATTGCTTGTGGGTGCGATCGGGCAAACTCTGATATAGTAAAGCCAGAGGTATGCCAGAGAGCGCTTGTTCTCTAACACATTTTCCAAGGGGAGATCAACTATGCTGCATCGAGTTCTTGCCAAAAGTCGCTATCTAATGTTAATCGCTGTATTCGGTTCTTTTGCAACGTCTGTGACGCTTTTGATCTACGGTGCCCTGGAAACCTTCATTACCATCGGCCACACAGCTACAGTACCGGTTTCTAGCGAAAACTCCAAACAACTGATTCTGTCTAGCATCGAAGTTGTAGATTTGTTTCTCCTCGCCACAGTATTTTACATTACTGCCCTCGGGCTTTACGAGCTGTTTATAGACGAGCGCATCAAAGTACCACACTGGCTGGAAATTCACACCATCGATGACCTAAAAACCAAACTCACCAGCGTCATTGTAGTAGTGTTAAGTGTATTGTTTCTCTCTGAGGTAGTTCGGTGGAACGGCGGGACGAACATCCTTCCCTTGGGAGCGGGTATCGCTTTAGTAATCGCTGCGCTGACATATTTTCTAAGTTCGCAGCTCAAAAAGCCGAAGTCAGATTAATGGCTGTTTGAGGAGGGAAATTAACCAAATCCGGCTGAACCAGCAACGGCAATCAAGTTGCATTATATTTCATAAGTAATTTAACATTACATCTGTCTGGGGACTGATAAAAATGCAATCTGAAACTTGCTTTTAGAGAGAGGAAAGTAGTGGCTTCTAGTATATAAGATTAACTTTATGTTTAATAATTAGAGGTCATTATGCCCGAACAACAATTTGATACCTTACCTTCAGAAGCACAAGAACTCCCCCAAGGGGCGAAACAAATTTTTCAGGCGGCTTTTAAGAGCGCTAGTGAAGATGGAATGAGCGCCGATGGTGCTACTAGCGTCGCTTGGAACAGCGTAAAATCTGAATACGTTAAAGGCGATGGGGGCACGTGGCATCACAAGGGCGACGATACTAACCAAACCCGCAAATCTGTACAGTCTGGTGGCAATTAGTTATCAGCCATCAGTAATATCGTGTCCGCTAACATAACCCCTATCCGTTGTGTAGTGAGGGCTTCATTCCTCAAATTTTGATGAGAACGAAGAATCCTCACTACCAACCAATTGCAGTGACGTTATTCTAGCGGGCATGAGATCATCAGTCCTTAGCAATGTACTCATCATTTGTGGTTAATGCTTTACGTTGATAGCTGTTGGAATGGCGGTGGTACACAAGTTAATGCAGCTTGTTAATCGGCTGGCGCATATCCCATTGCAATTCGGCTAAAACTAGCAAGCTAAATACCATTACGGTTCCCGTAAATAGGAAAGACCAACGGCCCGTGAAAGGCAAAATCAAAATTCCCAACAGGTGAAATAAACTTGCTGCTAAAAGCGCGCGCGAGCGCACTGCAAATCCAGTCCCCAAATACCCTAGGCCGCTCATTCCCAACCACAGGGGACAGAGATTCGCCAACACTTTTCCCCACTTGAGAAAAATTGCTAGATCCGTCAGCAGCAATCCTAATAACATTAGTAGTACCCAACCGTAAAGCACCCAAGTCAGGCGTTCTATTTTGACCCAAGAGTATGTCATGCTTACCATTGCTGCTGTACCTACGACGCTAAGCGCTGACCACAAACCTGCTTGCAGTATCCAACTCACAGAAAAAAATTGTGCTGTGCCGAAGATGGGTATCAACAGCAAGCTCCACAGCAAGCAAGTTCGATCTAGACAAGTATAAAATTGTGAATAAAACCGATCTTTGCCAAGGGGAAACTGAACCTGCCAAAGCCCTTCTAAATCCTGAACCTCGATCTTAAGCTGTTTCCGGCGCAGAGGCGGAACTGAATAATTAAAAAAGGTCATATCTGACACTATTAAAATTTACAATTATTTGCTTAGGTACTATCTCACCAGCTATCGCTATAATTGCAATCTGTCAATCGGATTAATCTAGTTAAGTTGATAATCTGTCGGCAGTAAGAGTTATTTGAACTCACCAGATTAAACAGGAAGAGAGAGATTGGACAACTTGATAAGATAGCTCTTGCGACAGATGGCTGGAATATTACTTATTCGATACTTTGAAAATAGTCAACTTTGTTACAGAATTTATGCTCACTTCATCCCATCCTCTGAAACAGGTATTCCACTGCCCGGAAGAATCGGATTTTTACGCGCACTGCTTGGAAAGTTTAGTGTTAAATGCTAGTGACAATTCTCGACTTATAGTAGAGTTTGGTTCAGGAGAGGGAAGTCCAGTTATTAAGTCTTTGCTGAGAAGTGATTTTGAGGGGACAATACAGGGATTTGAGCTAAATAATGTAGCTTGGAAAATTGCTCAGTCTCAAATTAAGGAATATCAACTGAGCGAAAAATACACGGTCAACAATTGCTCTTTTTTTGATTCGCCTTTATACGAGTCGGCGGATTGTGTCATCTCAAATCCGCCTTACTTGCCGGCGGTGGATGATAAAATTTACCAGCCTCTGTTGCACGGCGGGAGTGATGGTTGTACAATTGCTAAGAAACTTTTATCTTTGGGCAGCGATGAAGTTTTGCTGATGGTTTCTAGCTATTCTAATCCTGTGGGTTTGATCGATTATGCCTTGGATCGAGGCTACTCGGTGGCGAATTTTGAAATTGCACCTTTAAATTTTGGCTATTATAGTTCGGAACCGAAGGTGAAAAGTGCGATCGCCAGTCTGCGAGAACAGGGAATGGCTTTTTATTCGGAAAATATCTATCTGCTGGCTGGAGTTTTGTTTAAGAAGCACCAAAAGTCGCAAAGAGATTTGTCGATCGAGCTAATTCAGTTAATGACAGCATTTTAAAATACAAGCCTGGTAGGGTGCATCTGAGATGTTGCACCATTCTCAGCAACAGGCAAGATGCCTATTCCACAAGAAATACACTTTTTGTGGAACAGGCATCTTGCCTGTTGCTAAAAGGCTTATTGAGAACGGTGCAATATCTAGGGTGCATCAGTGTTTGAGGCACCCTAGATAGCCGTTAATTCCGTTCTGCGGCTTGGATCGATCGCACCACAGCAGCCGCAGCCCGATCGCCGATCGACTTCTCCTGATCGTATCCCAACACCAGTTCCCACGCCTCCTGCGGGTATCTATCAACCAGCGGGATCGCCACTTCATCCAACATCCAGCGGCCGTGACGCTCATCTTCTTTGATGTGCAGTTCCCAATAACCCATCGCAGCCTGCGAGAGGCCCAGACGCTGGGCGGCGGCTAGATAATTGCGGTAAGCCACGGGCCCCGCCACCTCAAAATATGTGAGTCCGCCGTTGTAGCGCAGAAAATGGCGCTTGCGTTCCGTCAGCAGGAAGTTGTGATTAATGCTTGCGAGCACTTCCCAAGGCACTAAATCGAAGTACGCTTCTGGTTCTGTACTCATCCCGAATTCAGCCAGCATTTGAGCAAAAAAGGTCGAATGCTTGCGGGGAAGGCGACCGCCGCCGTATTCTTCGATCAGCACTCGGGTAAGGGTGCACTGAATTTCGTTGCCGGCACCGCCGAGGATGCGAGAAAGGCGGCTGGCTTCGACTAAACCGTCGAAAGAGGCGATCGCCAGTAGGTGTTTGTATCCCTCTTCAGTCATCTGTTCCCGCTGGTAGCGATCGAGCTCAGTTAACGGAGGATCGACATCGGCGGCCGCGCGATCGCGCAGGGCTTGCTTGACATCCGACAATTTTTGCAACGCTGCAACGTCGATTTGCGCCAGTTCCCACTGCTGCCAAGGTTCCTCAATGCGATCGCGCACGGAACGCAAATAGTGCGATCGTTCGTTATTGTAACGGCGCAAATCGTCGTACCAAAACAAGTTGAGGCGGTTGACGCGGTAAAGCACGCGCTGCAAGAAGCGGTGAGCGGCCTCATCGCCCGGTTCCTGTTGGTAAGCTGCTTGAATTGCATAGGCGATCGCGCTTTCAAAATCGCTGACAAGTAACGGTTTTGCCGCCACCGTCTTGTCTAAATCCTCGACTTCTAGCAAATTGACAAATTGCCGATCGGCTGCTTCGTAATTTGGGGGTGTGGGTTGCTTTTTGGGAAGACTCGGCGAGTCTATTTTGGGGAGTAAATCTGCCGTGTTTTGCATGGAATCAACTTAATTATGACTTTGATTATTGTGCTGCCTGCCCAAACAGCCAACCGTTGCAGATTGCTGAGGATTCTGGCTAATTACTTTCAAGATAGCCAATCAGTCAGCCGCATACACCCTTCCATTGATAGAGATTTGACCGCTACCGTCTCATACCCTTTTCAACTTGTGAGTCAAGGTAACAACGTTTATGGAAATTGGTATTAACTTATATCAGGCTTCCTTCTCAATCACCTGTTTATAAACGGGCATCTTGCCCGTTCCACAAAAACTAAATTTTCTTGTGCAAGAGGGATCTTGCTCGTTCTTCAAAAACTCAACCTTCTTGTGGAACGGGCATCTTGCCCGTTCTTGAAAAACTCAATCTTCTTCTGGAACGGACATCTTACCCGTTCTTGAGACTGGTACAACCTATGACTACTATCAATTTAGGCGATCGCGAAAATACTCCTCATACAAGTTGCATCTCGCAGTGCAATAATTGCTCTCCTGCTTCACCAAACCCATACTGTTTAATTTAAACGCCAATTCTAGCCTTAATCGGATTGGCTTTGACACACTCGAAACCTCTCTCATCGCCTCGATTAATTCGGGATATTTTTCTAAATTCCACAAATGCCTCCGCAAATGGTCGCTGTAAATTCCTGCCTCCGTCGTGGCCGATTTCAGCAAGTGATTTAAAGTCACATCTTGACGGGCAATGCGATACATAGCCAGCCGCACCAAATATGGATGACCTCCCACTAAACCCATCAATTCTACAACTTCACCATCACTCCAATTCAATCCGTGCCGTGTAGCCAAATCTTGCACTTGCTGCGAATTAAACTCTGGCAATTCAATCGGCAATCCCACATTAAACGGTGATTTATTCACGTCCAGCGGGATATAAACTTCCGTCGAATGCACCACTACCAAGCGAAACTTTTTCCAAATATCTCGCCGTTTTGCTTCTTCGTGTAAAGCTCGCAATAATCCAAAAAAATCATCAGCAATTTCCGGCGATTCAAACAGGCGATCGCTCTCATCCAAACCTAACGTCAGAGGTTTTGAGGATTCTGAAAGTAAATACTGTTCAAAATAAGCTTTGCAGCACTGATTACTACCAATCAAATCCGCTAACTCCCAGCACTTAGGCAATTGCTCTAGCATTCCTAACTCTTGACCGATGCTAGCACAAAACCACTGCAAAAATGTATCTGAGTTAGCGAATATTTTCCTATTTGCTAGCTGAAAACTCAGCGCTACCGTGCGAGAACCTTGCACTTCTGCATGATGCAAAATCCTCGCCATCAAGGAAGTTTTGCCCATTTGTCTGGGCGCTTTAATGCGGATCAGCGCTCCCGGTTGGGCGATCGTCTCGTAACAGCGGGATTCGATGGGAGGGCGATCGATATAAAAACAAGAAGTGAGTTCAACTTGTCCTCCTGGCAATTCTGGCGCGGCTGCTGGCAGGGGTTGAATTATTGACTGTTTTGTGCTAGGAATTGCGTGCCATTCTACAGCTAATTCATGGTCGCGAGTTAACGATGTCCGACCTTCTTTGATAATGGTTAAAATTTCTGATAATAACTTTGATGAGTGACCAGCACCGCGCCACAGCCAGGGCTGAATTCCTGCTAAATAGCTGCGTAAATCAAAGGAAAGCGGCGTATTTAATTCAATAAAAATTGGTAAAATGGCTGGTTTAGGAGAAGTTAAATTGTGCAATTCCTTGGCTAGCTGCACTTGTTCCAATACCATTTCGCTAGCGGCAGATTCTTGAGAAATCAGCAACATCAAATAATCGCAACGCTTTAAATATGAGGCTGAGTCGCTGCTGTTGTTAATAAAAAAGACTTCGTGGCCTCCCGCACTCAAAGCTTGGTATAACTGCTGGGAAAGGGTGTTGTCTGAGATCGATCCTCTTCGAGGGCTTCGCCAACGGGCGTTGGCGTTAGCGAAGCGATCCGAAGGAAAGCCCTCGAAGACGATCGCCACTTTTGCCCTCACCAGCACTATCTCCTCTGGCTCTGAATTCGCTTCAAAATCAGCTATATCGCGCCATTCCTGCCCCAATCCGCGACAAATTTCGATGAAATTGGCATAATCCACAGGTTTGCCATTCAGAAAATGGCTGACAGTAGATTGCGCCATCCCTAAATCCTCAGCCAGAATTTTCTGACTGGGAAAGCCATTTCTCAGGAGACAGGATTTAACTGCACGAATGCACTCTTCGCGCACCCTTAGCGATCGTGGCATTGCTTATAACAATCAAGACACTGAAACCATCATAAATGCCAAGCGTCCCTAAAGTCGATGAAAAGTCGATGAAAAGTCGATGAATTTTCAAATAACTCAGTCGCCAACTCAAATAGCCACCTGATTAGATTAGAAATAACAAGGTTGAATCCCATCACAACGAGGTAAAAGCATTGTGCATTCTATCCTAATTTGGTCGCTGGCCTCAGCCACTAATCAACCCGGTTTCGCCTTCACACCCCCGATCTTGTGGTTGCTAGTCGGAGTTGTGCTTAGTGCGATCGATCTATTAATCCAAAAAACTCAGCCCCAAAAATACAGGTTTTACGTGCTAATGATGGGTGCTGCTGCTCTAATTGAATCCTTCGTTTTGTGGAGAGGATCAGTCGCTTTCCAATTTAATTGGACGATGGTAATGTATGAAGATTTTGACTGGCAGATATTCTACTGGATGGGGATAGCCCTGGCGCTGAGCATCTGGATTCGACCGATTTTCATTGTTCGCAAAAAGTTTGTGATTCCCGAAGCAACGGAAGCCACAACAATCTCCGAGATTTTCCCTGGAGAAACCGGAATGGTGATTTATGAAGGGGCTTCTTGGAAAGCTCGCAACGAAGATTCCCAAGGGGCGATCGCACCCAGACAAAAAGTTTACGTTTTGCGCCGCGAAGGAAACACGCTGATTGTTGTACCTGACAGATTAATTCACATCAACAGCTAAATCTCAGTTAGCTCTTTTATGACTCGGCGATTGAAATCGCTTCTACACAAACAAAGTCCCTCTCTAAGAGACTAATAAATCACTCTCAACTGTCAACTGTCAACTATTTACCAGGAGATTCACTATGTATCAGTATTTTTTGACTGTATTGTTGGCTATCACCGGAGTATCCTTAGCGAGCAGCGTTAAAATTGTCCGTCAAGGAGATGAGGCGTTAGTTGAAATTTTCGGAAAGTACGATCGCAAAAAACTAGAACCGGGTATAACCTTTTTGATTCCCTTTGTCGAGCAAGTGGCCTATAAACAAACTCTGCGCGAGCAAATTTTAAACTTGCCACCGCAAGAATGCACAACGCGTGATCGGGTTGCCGTCACCGTCGATTTTATTGTGTACTGGCGAATCATTGACTTAGAAAAAGCTTCCTACAAAGTGCAGAATCTCAAGGAAGCAATGTTAAATATGCTGATTCTTTCCATTCGGACTCACCTTGCTAAATTATCTGTCGAGGAACTCTACACGGCTCGCAATGAAATCAATAATGCTTTAGTGGAGGAGTTGGATACAACGACAGATCCTTGGGGTGTGAAGTTTACGAGAGTGGAATTGCGCGATTTTGCGATCGGCAGTAAAGTGATTCATCCTACATCCATTGACCGGAAAGAAGTACAAAAGCTGCGAGCTTAGAGATTAGTATTTCCTCCTTTTCCTCGTTACCAGGCAGAGCCTGGTAACGAGGAAAAGGAGCCTCTGCTTCGCCGACTTTAATTCGCCTTGTATATACCATTTAAGGAGACAAAATCATGACTAAATATCAAGTATCAAGTATGAGCAATTTAGCTTATAACGGTTGCGGATGCTTATTGCTTTCAATGGGCATTGGAGCAATTGGTGCGATCGCTCTGGCATCATTTCTGAATGCTAGCAATAAACCCATGATTTCAGAAGCAAAACTGTATGTTGGCTCCATGAACAAAGCGCAGCAAGCTCAATTTGCTGAAAAAAGTGCTTTTGCTACTTCTGTTAATGCTTTGGGAATTGGGATTAAAACCGAGACAACAAATTTCAAGTATTCAGTTCGCGCCACTAAAAAAGCAGCATTTAATTATGGACTATCCAAGGAAAAAGGCTTTAAAAGTTATGTCGGCGGTGTCTTTCTAGTTTCTGCTAAAAATTTTGAGCCAAATGCTGCTAAAGATGAAATAACTACAAAGTCCATATTGTGCGGCTCTGATTTTCCCGGTACAATTAAACCAGCGGAACCCACCTATGAAAATGGTAAGATTGCTTGCGGTAAAGGCACGACACAAGTGACCAGATAATCTAATTATAGGCCAGATTATGACAGTCGATTACCAATATCAAATCGGAGGCAGTCTCCCGCAAAATGCACCTACTTATGTAGTGCGACAAGCTGACTCAGAACTTTATCAAGCCCTCAAAGCCGGAGAGTTTTGTTACGTGCTCAATTCCCGACAAATGGGCAAATCCAGTTTGCTGGTGCGAACTGTACAAAAACTCTCCGCTGATGGCATTGCCTGTGCTACGATCGACCTTTCGGACATTGGCAACCAGCAAGTCTCTCTAGATAAGTGGTACGGCGGCGTCGCTTACAAGCTATTGTGCAGCTTCAACCTGTTTAACCCAGTCGAGTTTATGGCTTGGTGGCGGGAGAGAGAGTTGATGTCGCCGGTGCAGCGCTTAGGAGAGTTAATTGAAGAATTGCTGCTGGTCAAAATTTCTCAAAACCTGGTCATTTTTATTGATGAAATTGATAGCGTTCTGAGTTTCCAAGAACCGCTAGACGATTTCTTTGCATTAATTAGATGTTGCTACAATAAACGCGCTCACAATTCAGAATACCAGCGCATTACATTTGCTTTGCTGGGAGTAGCTACCCCATCGGATTTAATTAGCGATGCAACTCGTACCCCGTTTAATATCGGTTTAGCTATTGAATTGCACGGTTTTAACTTACAAGAAGCTCTGCCTTTAGCCAAGGGATTTGAGGGACAAGTAGACAATCCTCAAGAGGTTTTAAAAGAAATTTTGGATTGGACTGGAGGGCAGCCATTTCTGACTCAAAAGCTTTGCAAGCTGATTCTACACCATGTAAAAAGCTTAGCATCGGCTTCTCTTATATCAGACGCAACGGATGAAAGCACTACTAAAATTATTAGTACAAATCAATTATTAATTAGCGAGATAGTGCAATCTCATATTATTGATAATTGGGAATCATCCGATGAACCTGTACACATCAAAACAATTCGCGATCGCCTTCTCAGAAGTCAGCACCGCGCCAGTAGGTTATTAGGACTATATCAAAAAATATTGCCACCCTGCGATCCCCCTCAACCCCCCTTAATCAGGGACGAGAAAATGCCAGAATTACCCTTGTTAAGGGAGGGTGCGGGAATCTCGGCGGATGATACTCCCGAACAAACAGAATTGCGGCTGAGCGGATTGGTAGTAAAACGAGCCGGAAAATTAACCGTATCCAACCGCATTTACGCAGCTATATTCAACCAAAACTGGGTAGAAAAAGCACTCGGCGACTTGCGCCCCTATGCTGAATCCCTCACAGCATGGATAGCTACAAATTGTCAAGACGAATCTCGCTTGTTGCGCGGTCAAGCACTGGAAGATGCCCAACAGTGGGCGGCAAATAAAAGCTTGAGCACACAAGATTATCAATTTTTAGGTGCGAGTCAAGAAGCGGAATTTGCCAGATTGCGCGATCGCGAAAAACAAACTCAAACTGAAATTGAACAACTGCGCCGCGAAAAAAAGTTACTAGAGGAACTAAGCGAAGCACAAAAGCAGAAAAAAGTGATGGCAGTTAAACTTTGGCGCGAGCAACAACTGAGAGTGCAAACAGTTACAGGAGCCGCGGTCATATTAATATCAATCCTGATAGTAGCTTTTTGGGTTAAACCGTCAATCGAAGAAAGAAACAACAAAATTCTCACCCTCAGTTTGCTATCAGAAACGCTATTTGCCGCAGATAAAAAAGAAGAAGCTTTGCTAGAAAGCATTAGAGCTGTTACAGAAATGAAACGATCGCTGGGAGTGAGTTCAGATATTCAGATGCGAGTGGCGATCGCCCTCGAACAGGCAGTTTACAGCTTTCGGGAACGCCGCCGCTTGCAGAGTCAAGCGAGTACCCTCGCTTTCGTGAGTTTCAGTCCCGACAGTCAAACAATTGTGACGGCTACCGATAATTATATCAAACTTTGGCAAACTAATGGAACTTTGCAAGCCACATTGACAGGGCATACTGATAAAATTAGAAGTGCAATATTCAGTCCTAGCGGTGAGATTATTGTCTCAGCCAGCGACGACAAAACTGTAAAAATTTGGCAAAAGAAGGGCAAATTAATTCATGATTTAAAAGGACACAGCGGTCAAATAACAAGCGTCTTTTTGAGTCCCGATGGTAAAATCATTGTTTCAGCAAGTGCCGATGGAACTGTTAAACTCTGGAAAATCAACGGTGAAGAATTGTCAAGTTTTAAAGTGCAGCGAGGTTGGATAACCAGTGCCAGTTTTAGCCCAGATGGTCAGATAATTGCTGCGGCTGGCACTGATGGCACTGTTAAACTTTGGAGTTTGACAAAGGTTGTGGAAAAGTTGCAAAAACAGCAGTCCATCCAAGCAAGCACCGATATCCAATTGCTGCGAACCTTACAGATTGAAAGTGATAAAATTATGAGTGTAACTTTCAGTCCCGACGGAGCAATGCTGGCGACTGCAAGTGCTGGCGGAACTGCGAGAATTTGGAGCAAAGACGGCAAACCGCTAAGTATGTTAAAGCATACAAGTGGATTGACAAATATCAGCTTTAGTCCCGACAGTCAAATGTTGCTATCTGCAAGCACAGACAAAATGCTGAGGCTGTGGAACATTGACGGTACATTGCTCAAAACTTTAAAAGGTAACAAGGATGCTGTTTGGAGTGCGAGTTTTAGTCCAGACGGCAAGGCGATCGCTAGTGCTAGTGCTGACGGTACGGTGATGCTGTGGAATCTTAATCTTGACGATTTGCTGGTGCAGGGCTGCAATGTCGCCCACAATTATTTTAAGACAAATCCGATCGCAAATCAAAACAATCGCCACCTCTGCGACGGGATTGGAACTCAGTCGGAACTCACGCAAAAAAAACCGGGTTAAGAGTCAATCGATTTTAGATTTTAGATTAAAGATTTTAGATTAAAGATTTTAGAATTGAAGCATTGACCCCACGGATGAATCCGGGGGCTTGTATCCTGGATGCTTTCGGTCAAAATGTTGAGTTGGGCAGCAAAGTATCTAGGCAGAAACTGGCTTTTTGACCGCCCCTGCGTCTAGGGCTGATATGGTTAAAATTGGTAGCAGCTAATAGGTAATAGGTCAGCCCGATCGGTGTATTCAACTCTAGAACAAAAGTACCAGCGCCTGCAAAAAGACTTAACAGGCGGAGTCATCGCCCTTGGGGGCATTTTATGCACGGGTAGTCTCTGGTATTGGCAGGTGGAAAAATGGCCTTTGCTGGATGCCGCTTACATGACAGTCTTTACCCTAGCAACTGTGGGCTACGGTGAACTTCACCCCCTCGGCCAACGTGGGCGAATGTTTACGATATGCCTGATTTTGATGGGCGTGATTGTGATTGGTTTCATCGTCAACCGCTTTACAGAAGCGCTGATTCAAGGATATTTTCAAGAAGGAGCAAGAATTAGGCAGCAGCGACGATTGGTAGATTCTTTGATGGGGCATTACATTCTCTGCGGTTTTGGGCGCACGGGCCGCCAAATTGCCTTGGAATTTCAGGCCGAATATATCTCTTTTGTGGTGATTGATTCGGCGGTGCCGTCGGTTGAGGCAGCTTTGGCGCTGGGGTACACGGCTGTCCAAGGAGACGCGACTCTGGACGAAACTTTGCTGAATGTGGGGATCGATCGCGCAATTTGCATAGTAGCAGCTTTGCCTTCGGACGCCGAGAATTTATATACTGTCATGTCGGCGAAAACTCTGAATCCGAAGGTACGGGCGATCGCCCGCGCCACCACAGAAGAAGCCGTAAAGAAGTTGCAGCGGGGCGGGGCCGATGCCGTCGTATCCCCCTACATTACCGGCGGAAAGCGGATGGCGGCAGCGGCTTTGCGGCCTCAAGTTATGGATTTTTTAGACGGTGTTTTGACCGGCACCGATAGTTCTTTTTACATGGAAGAATTTTTGGTCGATCCCAATACTTGTGTCTACGTCGGGCAAACTTTGAGAAATGCCAAGTTGCGATCGCAATCGGGGGCCTTGGTTTTAGCAGTGCGGCGCGCTGGCGGGACTTTGATTGTCGGGCCTACTGGAGAAACTGTGATCGAAGGAGGAGATATGCTGATTTGTTTGGGCACTGCGGAACAACTGCGAACTCTCAATCAAATCCTCAGTCCCCTGAGTTTTCGCCTCCCCCGGCCCCCGAACTAATACGATGTCAGGTTTCTTGTCAGGAATGCAAGTCCTCTCTCAATCAATGCTTCCCATAACAATTGACACTCGATGGCGTAAACACACGGGGATTCTTTAACCTGGACTTCCCCCCCTACAAATGTACTAACAGTCGTCAAACTTTTACTCCACAAATAAGACAACTGTTGAGCTGAAAATTTGACCCATTTATACACAATAGCTGACGCAGGCGATCGCGATCCTCTGTTGTAGATTCAATATAATTGCCGATCGCAAACAGATATCAATCATCTACATGGGTACACATTTTTTTACTCAACAGTTGAAACCTTTGTGAGCAGAGGCTTAAAAATGCTAAATATCGAATCGAATTAACGCGGCGGTGTTTGCGAAACTTGGGGGTATTATAGAGATAATTTTAACGGTCTGTACTTACTGACTCAAGGATTGAGAGAATTGGTGCTATAATGCGCGGTCTTGCTTCTCTAACCTTAGAGAGAAGCAAGACGGATACAGAAATACGTCCTAAGAGTTTTGCGATCGCCCTTAGCGTCAGGTAATATTCTTGTTAATTATTGCGCTTCGCTCAGGAGAAAAAATTTATGCCAGATATGTCCGGTCAAGACCCCTCGGAAATTAAAATGGCGACGGTTGATGAAGAAGAAAAAGGCGCAACGTTTAGCGGTACGGTCATCCTTGGTATCGATGTCGAGGGTGCTGGGGAAGTCCTTTTCTTCAGAGACTTTTTGATTGAAGATTATAAAGGCGAACTTACCGCTTATCTGGCAACAGATGGCAATATAACGAAAAGCATTGATTTAGGCGAAGTTAAGCATAAGAGCACCAGCTTTAAGCTGCCAATTCCGCTGGGGACGGATACATCACCCTACAATACCGTCGTGCTGCGCGACGAAAAAAGCAAGAAAAAAGTTGTGACGATCAAGCTGTAAAATTTGCAATTTAGCTCGTAGTTCAGCCAAATTCGTTAGCGCAGCCCTCGAAGAGGATCGCCCTTTTTTTCCTGAAGTGCGATCGCTCTTAAATTAAGGTGCGTCACTTTCCATCGAACAGTTCAGTTGTAAAGTGATGCACCCTAATTTTTAAAATGGAATCGGATCGTAATCGGGATTTTCCGGTTCGTTAGATGAACCCGACTGGCGATCGGACTCAGAATTTGAAGACTGATGCGAGTTCCAATCCGAACTAGACGTGCGGTTAGCGCCGCCTGGAGCGCTGTTAGAACTGCGGTTCCGCGAGCCTAAAGGAACTACATTGCTCGGCACATTAGCCGGCGCGCTGTCGCGAATTTGAGCCGGTTCGGGGGCGGTTCTACCTGCGGGAGCCGCACTCATAGCATCGGCGCCGACACTGTAAATCCTTTGAGCTGTCAGTTCAGCGCGCTTTTCTTTAATACCATCTCTTTCGATCGTATTCATGCTCAGCCTTCCCTCAATAATCACGCGATCGCCCTCGTGATATTTCTCGTGAATTTCTTGAGCAAAATTTCCCCATCCTATCACTTTCAAATGTTCGGGCGGATCTTCTGGTTTGGGGCCGGGAAACTGCACCAACATCTCAGCGATTTGAAGTTGATTGTCTGGAGTATAACGGAGTTGCGGTTGTTGAATTATTTCCGCCATCAAAATGCAGCTATTCATCTGTTATCTGTGCGTAATTGGGAATTGGATGTTGAAGAAAGAAGGAAGAAAGAAGAAGGAAGAAGGAAAAAGTAGCTCTCCGTGTACCGATGACTTGTGCGTCTTGCTTTTGGCAATAGCAAATAGCAAATTGGTAATTGGTAATTACTGATTTTTCTGCACTCTTGGCTATTAGTTGTCGCCGATTACCGATTACCCATTACCAAATTTATCTTGGCGAACCGCCGCCTCGGTTTGGCTGACAAAATCGTGAACGAGGGCGCGGTACTCCTTCAAAGTTTCAGATACCCAATCTCGATCCTCGCTGTTGGCGAAGATATGAACGGTCGGTTCACTAGCATCGGGCAAAACTAATACCCAATTGTCGTCGCTGTAGTTAAAAATCTTCACTCCATCTACTAATTCTAAACGATCGGGCGAATGAGTTTCTACTAAATGTCGCATCAGCGAACCCTTGATCGTCCAAGGACAGCGGACGCTGTAACTGCGGTGGGTGACGCGGGGAAGTTCCGCCTTGATCTGTCCGAGCGATCGCTCCTGAATCGTCATCATTTCTATCACTTTAGCAATGCAGAACATTCCGTCAAATCCGGGATGCAACTGCGGGAAAATAAAACCCATAAGGCCGCTGCCGCCCAAAACCACATTCGGGTTCCTGTTAGCGGCTTCCATCAAAGCAGTTGGGTTCGCCTTAGTGCGGATTACCTTGCTTTGATAGCGTCGGGCGATCGCCTCCACCGCAGAAGACGCATGCACTGGTACTACTACTGTACCTTTGGGATGAGAAGTCAGCATCAAATTTACCATCAACGCCGTCAGCATTTCCCCGCGAATCGCTATCCCAGACTCATCTACCAAAATGAGTTGTTCGCCGTTGGCCGACACCTGCACGCCAAAATTAGCGCTGAGTGCTTTCACCACCCGGCCGAGTTGGTCGAGCAAATATTCCCGTTCCCCGTTGCTCAGAGAAGTCTGCTTGAGACTGGCATTGAGCACCACCGCATCGCAGCCAAACTTGGCGAGCATTTGCGGCAGAATTGCTCCGGAAACCGCGTAAACGTAATCGATTACCACCTTAGTATTGCTGTAGCGTATGGCCTCAACATTCATCTGTCGCTCAAAAATGCGGTTGTAAACGTCGAGAGCTTGGTTAAAGTACGTCATGTCTCCAATTTCCGGAATTAGAGCCCGCCGCAAATCTTCTTTAAAATAAGCCCCCTCAATTTTTTTCTCAGCTCCTTTAGTAATATTGATGCCTTTGATATCGAAGAATTCAATTAAAATGTGGTCGGAGCGATCGGGCGAAATGCGAACATGAATGCCGCCGGCAATCGACAGCGTAGACGAAACCGTGCGCGCGATCGGAATTGCCGTCGATTCCAAATTGATCACATTAATTCCCACCGACATCAAACCCGCAATCAAAGACCTAGAAACCATCCGCGAAATGCTCCGCTGGTCACGAGAAACCGATACCGAAGTCCCGGGTTTCAAAGTCGAGCCATAAGCCGCGCCCAATTTCACTGCAAATTCCGGAGTAACATCCACATTTGCCAGTCCTTGAACGCCACGCTGACCGAACAAATTCCGCTTAGCTTGTTCTCCCCAAATTAAATTTTGATTTAACAGAGCGCCGGATTCAATATTTTTGCTCGGCCAGACGCGCACGCTTGGCCCCACTTGTGCTTCTTCTCCCACGATGGACATTGAACCGACGACAGCACCTTCGAGGACGTGAGCGCGCCTGTCTACGCGGGTACTCCGGCAAATCACGCAGGCCCTAAGATGAGCGTCTTCACCGACAATTGCTCCGTTCCAGACAATGGGACGTTTGAGGTTGGCGTCGGCCCCGACAGTCACGTTATCTCCGATAACTGTACCGGCATCGATTTTAACTCGGGCTGCAATTCGGCAATTGTTGCCGATCATGGCCGGTACTTCGATGATCGCGCTATCGTCAATAAAAGTATTCTGACCTACCCAAATTCCCGATCGAACTTCGTTGTAGTAGCTCAAATCCAGTTTGACCTTTCCCCGCAGCGCGTCGTACTGAGATTCCCGGTAAACATCTAGCTGGCCAACATCGCACCAGTAACCCTCGGCGATGTAGCCGTACATCGGCTCGTTTTTTTCCAGTAGCATGGGAAACAAGTCTTTGGAGAAGTCGCACTCCTGATTTGCCGGCAGGTAATCCAAGACCTCGGGTTCTAAAATATAAATGCCGGTATTGATAGTATCGGAGAAAATTTCGCTGCTAGAAGGCTTTTCCAGAAAGCGACTGATGCGGTAATTTTCCTCGGTAATAACGACCCCGAATTCCATCGGGTTGGGAACGCGAGTTAAAATTAACGTGGCTTTGGATTGCTTGCTGCGGTGAAATTTGATCGCTGCAGTTAAGTCGAAGTCTGTGATGCTGTCGCCGCTGATGACCAGAAAAGTTTGATCGAGCAGTTCAGCAATATTTTTGACGCAACCAGCCGTACCCAGCGGTTGGTCTTCCTCCACAGCGTAAGTCATTTGAACGCCAAACTCTGCCCCGTCAGTAAAATATTCGCGCATGACATCGGGAAGATAGTGCAGCGTTGCAATAATTTCCGTGATCTGATGCCTTTTTAGCAAATTAATAATGTGTTCTGCGATCGGGCGATTGAGAATCGGCACCATCGGTTTGGGCAAATCGCACGTCAGGGGTCTGAGCCTCGTTCCCGACCCCCCAGCCATTAGCACTGCACGCATAAAATCCTCCTTGCTTAGAAAGCTCTCTACCGTCATTGTCCGCTAGAAAAAGTTTCCCTGCTGTAATTGGTTGGCCGCCAACTCTCAGTTCTTACTTAAATATCTTCGAGTAGTGACCCGTCTGGGAAATCCCGTTCGGCCAGGCTGTCCCCCAACAGCAACCGATTTCAACCGAATTAGAACTTGCGGCGCCGCACCAATCCCCCGATCGATCTCGGATTTGTAGGGGATGTTGGGTACTACCAGTTAAAAATAAATAATGCCACTGTAGGCCCGTGCTCGAAACCCTTCTGTCATCAGTCATTCCCAATTCTTTAATTCTTCAATTCTTCCATCGTATAAGCCCTCAGAATCCTCGACTTTTGGCAGAAGTCCCTTCTTGCTGGCTCGGTGAAAGCTATTTCGCGGGTGTTATTTTTAAGTTTGTGGCCAGCCGGGATTTTGAAGTCTCTTTCTGAAGGTGGAATTACTACCGCTATCGGTGCGCCTTGGCGTCTGATAAATGATAGATTAAGGGTAGCGCTTTGACTAGCTGACCCAAAATCCTATCTATTGCTTAGGGGTTGTTTAAATGAGTACGTTAATTAGCTTGGCATTGCTGATCGCTTACGGTGGCGGTATTTGGAAATTTTGGAATGGTTTCGATCGCACTAACTTCGATCGAAGTTTTGCAAATCGCCTGAAGCTGTCGCTGCTTTGGCCTGCATTAATTTTTAATAAGCCCTATCGCCAAAACTTTACAAAGGCTCTCAAAGCCTCTAAAAGGTAATTCAAGAATGTCTAAAAAGTCCGAACGCCCAGCAAGTACAAGCGAGCAAACTTGGTTTGCCAAAGGCAAATCAGATAGCTGGCAAGTTTTACTATCGCAGGTTGCTGCCCGGTTCGATCGCGAATACCGGGGAGAAGCTTTCGCTTTACCCGAAGAAGTCGAAGCAATGCCGATTTTCCTAGAATCAGTCGCAGGAACTCTCCAAGCAAAAACAGTTTCTCCCTTCTGGAAAATTGCCAAACCTCAAAAAAATCAGCGCTGTTTAGACATTGGCTGCGGAGTCAGCTTTCTGATCTACCCTTGGCGGGATTGGGAGGCCTATTTTTACGGTCAAGAAATCAGCAGCGCAGCGCGAGACGCCTTAAACGCTCGCGGCCCTCAGCTCAATTCTAAGCTGTTTAAAGGCGTAGAATGGGCTCCCGCTCACCAGTTAAATTACGAGGAGGCTCAGTTCGATTTATGCCTCGCTACAGGCTTTAGCTGTTACTATCCCATAGACTATTGGAGTATTGTCATGGGAGAAGTAAAACGGGTACTAAAACCGGGCGGTCATTTTGTTTTTGATGTCCTCAACCCTACTGCTCCTCTAGCAGAAGATTGGGCAATTTTGGAAACTTATCGAGCCGGCGAAGTATTTTTAGAGACACTAGAAGCTTGGGAAAAAATGATAAAATCTGCGGGCGCTAAGGTAGTCAAAAAGCAAAGCGGCGACTTATTTCAAATGTATAAAGTTCAATACAATTGAGAGGTTAAGGGGAATAGGTAATTAGCTTTGTAGTCAAAACTTCACTCGTCCAAAGCCTGGTCAGGCAGACGAAAAACTACTTTATTCTTAGTGGAGAAAGTAGGGTAGCGTCACTAAGTAGAAATTAGTTTGAGAACCAACAAATATTCAAGCTGACGCGCCCTACTAACTATAGCAACCGTCAAGGCAGTTATGGCATAAACGGGAAGTAGTCCTTATCCTGCCGTGCGATCGCTCCATGCCAAAACCCTACAGCTACGACCTTCGTCAGAAGGTGCTCGAAGCCATAAAACTCAATGGTTTGAAGATTAGTGAAGCCAGTCTCCTGTTCAACAGAGCGTCGCAACACGATCAGCTTAGGGTTTTCCATACCAGCCAAAAGTGGGAGCTTTGAAGCGTTACCCAATAAACCTCCCCGCAATGGTCATAAAATTACTGACGTTTGAAAAATTCCGCGAGGCAAGGCTGGACTCATGGGAATAAAACTCAGATGGAGATGGCATCATTGAAGGGAGGGGGAAATTAGCGCTCGCACCATCTCACGGGCATTGAAAAAGATTGGTTTCACTCGAAAAAAAAACTTACGCCATTCCCAGAACCGGATGAAGTCAAACGCAAGGCGTTTATAGTTCAGTTGTCCAGTGTAGCCCCAGATCAGATTGTTTACCTCTCCCGAGTCTGGGATGGATCGGCCCTGCTCTGTACGATTATGGTTGGAATCAAAGAGGTCAGCGGTTCTATGCACTCAGATCAGGACGACGTAAGGGGCGGGTGAACATGATGGCAGCGCCAATGGGCCCCAACCTGATAGCTCCGTTTACTGTCTGAGGGAGCGTGTAATCAAACAGTGTTTTAAACGTGGCTAGAAACAAGTTTGCGAACCACACTCCAAGTTTGACAAGTTGTGGTGATGGATAATGCCACCTTCGACTCATAGCGGGCGCATTGAGCCACTGATTGAGAATGTGGGTGGCAAACTACTGTACTTACCTCCAGGGTAAGAGCATCTCAATCAGCCTTGACAAAAGCACTTGAGAATTTGCATCATATAGTCATTGTTCATTGCGGCCCGTTT